>NZ_JAKRNA010000003.1:0-152637 GCF_022347435.1 Corynebacterium sp. ACRPE
CGCCCAGCCCTCTACGACAACGCTATCGACACCGACTACACCCACTCAATCGGCATTCAAAAAGGCCAAATCTAACCCCCGCGACACGCCGAGCCAGACACACATTTTGACCCTTAACCCCACATTTTGACCCTTAACCCGAGCAGGTGGAAAACTGAAAAAGCCCGAGCGCAAGGCTCGGGCACTTGGGGTGGCTGACGGGACTCGAACCCGCGACACCCAGGATCACAACCTGGTGCTCTACCAGCTGAACTACAGCCACCATCGCTGCGTGAAAGCAACGAGATATAGGTTAACTCACGCCGCCTAAATTACAAAAACGCCTGGTAATCTGCGGTGGTTTCGGCCTTGATCTCCTCCGCCTCGGGGGAGGTGGGGCCCTCGTCGGTGCGGAAGACGCTGCGGCGGTAGAAGTCCAACTCGCGGATGGATTCGATGATGTCCTGCAGTGCGCGGTGGGCCATGCCCTTATCGGGCTGGTTGAAGTAAGCACGCGGGTGCCACCGGCGGGCAAGCTCCTTGATGGTGGAGACGTCGATCATGCGGTAGTGCAGGGCGCTATCGAGCCGCGGCATATAAGTGCGGATGAAGGTGCGATCCGTGGCGATGGAATTGCCGGCCAGGGGAGCGGGGTGCTCGGGATCGCAATGCTCATTGATGAGCGCGAGTACGGCATCCTCGGCTTCTCCGATGGAGGTGGTGGACTCGCGGATTTCCTTATCCAGCCCGGACTTAGCGTGCATCTGTGTAACAAAGGAATCCATCTGTGCCAGCTCATCCTCGGTGGCGTGGACGACGAGGTCGATGCCTTCGCCCAGGATATTGAGGTTGCCATCGGTGATGACGGCAGCGACCTCAACAATGACGTGGCGCTCGGGGTCGAGGCCCGTCATCTCCAAATCGATCCAGACGAGGCGGTCGTGTTTTGCGGCTATCTCGGAATGTGGCATGCAGTCCATTCTACGCCCGTGTGCTTTTACCCCTGTATGGGGTACGAGCTGGGGTGCTCAGGAGGGGCGATTACTACTGGGCAGCGCAACCTTTTAGAAAGTGTGGCACCGTACTGCATAAAATTAATCGGTG
The DNA here is from genome assembly GCF_022347435.1 of Corynebacterium sp. ACRPE. Lineage (NCBI taxonomy): Bacteria > Bacillati > Actinomycetota > Actinomycetes > Mycobacteriales > Corynebacteriaceae > Corynebacterium > Corynebacterium sp. ACRPE. The sequence goes on from NZ_JAKRNA010000003.1 coordinate 1,084, forward strand.
ATTTGCCTCACTCGCAGATGTGAGTTAGGGCATACTCTGGTTAATCGCTCTTCATTCGGGAGGTGCGACAGACTTAGGAGAGACCAGATGGCAAACTTCCTCGATGCCCTCAATACCGTAATTTGGTCCCCCGTCTTGGTGTTTTTATGCCTCGGCGCGGGTATTTATTTCACCGTGGTGACACGCGGCCTGCAGGTGCGCTGCATACCGGACATGCTCAAGCAGATCGTTAACGGAGAAAGGTCCGCCGATGGCGTGTCTTCCTTCCAATCCTTGATGGTTTCGCTCTCCGGCCGCGTGGGCGTGGGCAATATCGCCGGCGTGGCCACAGCCATCGCCTTCGGTGGGCCTGGCGCCGTGTTCTGGATGTGGGCAGTGGCGCTGTTGGGCTCGTCCACCTCGTTCATCGAAAGTACGTTGGCGCAGATTTACAAGGAGAAGGGCCAGGACACCGGTGAGTACCGCGGCGGGCCCGCCTATTACATCGAAAAGGCCTACAAGCACACTAAGGCGGCGCCGTTCATGGTGGTCTACGGCATCGTGTTTGCCGTCGCCATGATCTTGGCTACCAGCTACTTCTTGCCTGCCATCCAGGCCAATGCGGTGGCCGCCGCGGCCGATACCGCCTGGGGCATCAACTCCACCTGGGCAGCCGTCGTCTTGGCGGGCATTCTGGCCATCATCATTATTGGCGGCGTGAAGCGCATTGCGACCTTCGCCACCATTGTCGTGCCATTCATGGCGGTCATTTATATCGTGATTTCCGTGGTGGTCATGTGTATGAACTTCTCGCAGATTCCGGAGGTCTTCGGGCTCATCTTCAGGTCCGCATTCAATATGGAAGCCGGATTCTCCGGCATGCTGGGCGCGGCCATCATGTGGGGTGTTAAGCGCGGCATCTACTCCAATGAGGCCGGCCAGGGTACCGGCCCGCAGTCCGCTGCAGCCGCCGAGGTCTCCCACCCCGCTAAGCAGGGCTTTGTGCAGTCCTTCGCGGTGTACGTCGATACGCTCTTTGTCTGCTCGGCCACCGCGTTCATGATTATTTCTACGGACATGTACACCGTTTTCCGCGGCAGCTCCGAGGACGGTGAGGTGGTCTACAACGGCTCGCTTCCTGATGGCGTCGAGGTTGGCCCTGGCTACGTGCAGTCCGGCCTCGATAGCGTCTTTGCCGGTTGGGGCCCAACCTTCATCGCCGTCTCCATTGCCTTCTTCGCCTTTACCACGGTCCTGGCGTACTACTACATGTCCGAAGTCAACCTGACCTACTTCAACCGTTGGGTCCGCTCCCGCACGGCCCGCCGTGGCCTGATTTGGGTGCTGCGCGCGCTGATTATTGTTTCCGTCGTGGTTGGCGCCACCACCACTCCGGGTGCGGCGTGGGCGCTGGGCGATATCGGTGTCGGCACGACGGCATGGCTTAATATCATCGCCATCCTCTTCCTGCAGGTCCCTGCGCTTAAGGCACTCAAGGACTACGAAAAGCAGAAGAAGGCCGGCAAGGATCCGCAGTTCGACCCAGAAGCTTTGGGCATTAAGAATGCGGACTTCTGGGTAGAGCGCAAACGAGCACGCGGCGAGGGCAGCGTGCTCAAAGACAAAGACAAGGACTTAGAAGGCGCCGGGGCCTAGCCCATCTTGGCGTAGAAGCTGCCTACCAGCGGTGCAATCACCGGGGTGGGCAGCACCTGGCTGAGGGTATTCATCGCCTTAGATAGCGGGCCGGGCACCACGCGGCGCTGATTGCGGCGCATGGCCTCGATGGTTTCTTGGGAGCATGACTCGTAGGTGGTCCACAAAAAGTCCGGCACCACCTTGTCCACGATCGACTGGTCTTCCTCTGCGATGGTGGCCTCGCGCACGGGGCCGGGGGCGAGCAGGGTGCACGAGACGCCGGAGCCCTTCAGCTCGTAGTGTAGGGCCTCCGTAAACGCATTGACGCCCGCCTTGGTGAAAACGTAGGTGGCGTTATTAGGGATGGGGATATTGCCCGCGGCAGAGCCGACATTACAGATAGCGCCGCTGCGGCGAGGCAGCATCTGTTCCAAGGCGGCTCGCGTGAGGTGGTGGACGGCAGTTCCGTTGAGCTCGAACTGAGTCGTCTCGTATGACCAGTCCTGGTCCATGAAGGGGCCGAAGCTGGCGATGCCGGCGGAGTTGACCAGGATCGACACCTCGCGGGTGGCGATGGTCTCGGCCACGCGGGCGACGTCGTCAGCTACCGCTAGGTCCGCCGGCAGGGCAATGGCCTCGATATTATGGCGCTGCTCGAGCTCGGCGGCGATGGACTCCAGGACCTCGCGGCGGCGGGCCACAAGGATGACGTTATATCCCAGTGCTGCGAAATCCTGCGCCATGGCCTTGCCAATGCCTTGGCTGGCGCCCGTAACGAGGGCATAGGACGTTCGGGAAGGGGCGGGAAGTGACATGGTTAAGCCTTTCCGGAGTGGGGGCATGGTGAGTCCTAGCGTAAACAAAAAGCCTTGAAGCGGCGAGAAACTCGGCGCCTCAAGGCTTTCGCGCGGTGCCCCCAGCAGTGTCTGAGTTCATGACATATTTGACAGTCTGTGCCTGAGGGAACCGTCGTGATGCTTGACAGGTGAGCCGCGACATATTTGACGCTTAGGGCTACCTTACCGTGTCGGGTGATGCTTGACTGGTGAGTCGGGACATGTTTGACACTATGAATAGTCCTAACCGCAATATGGCCATCGTCAAAGCTGTACGCCAATCCGGTGGCGTCGAAATAGAGCGCGGCCATTCAGGGCCTAAGGCACCTTCTAGAGCCCAAGAGGGAAAGGGCTCCGCCCGTCAGGCGTAGGTGTTCTTACGGCGTCTTGGTACTGCTGCTTGGAACGATGCGCCCTGGCACTGCCCGCCTGATCGAAGAAACCGGCACCCCAGAACAAAAAGCAACTGGAATGCCGGTTTGTTAACGATGTCGCGACTCATCTGTCAAACATGTCGCGACTCATGACACGGTGCCCCCAGCAGGATTCGAACCCGCGACACATGGGGTAGAAACCCACTGCTCTAATCCACTGAGCTATGGGGGCTTACAACGCACTCATAGTAGCCCACGAGGGCGGGGAAACCTAAGCCAGGGTGCGCTGCGGCGTGCGCAGGATGTCCACCAAGTCTTGGGCAGCTGCGGTCAGCTCGCGATCCGTGCGGTAGGCCACGATGGCGTAGTAGCGCGGCAGGTCATCAGCAATGGGGCGAGTGATGATGCCGTGCGGCTGCACAGCGGGTGCGCAATTGGGCACGATGCTGACGCCGAGACCACTGGAGACCATAGGAATTGCGCTATTGAGGCTGGCGACCTCCTGGGTCTTTTCCGGCTTGAGGCCCGGCCGGCTATTCCACAGGTCATGGTAGAACTCGGCCAGTTCAGGAAGTTCGCGGCTGCGCGGTGGGACAAGCCAAGTTTCCTTCTTCAGCTCGGCGAGGGAGACGGGGGATTCCAACTCGGCGAGGCGCTGGGGAAGGGCGACGGAGTAATCGAACGTGGCCACCTGGTGGACGGTGAGCTCGGGGGAGTAGCGGCGGATGAAGGCCTTCGGATCGGACGTCGGCAAGAGCGCTAGGTCCACCTGGCCATCCAGTAGGTGTTTGATAGCGGAAGCCGGCTCGGCGTCGTCCAGCGAGATATTGGCGGTGGGGTAAATCCGCTTGAGCTCAGCCAGGGCGGCAGGGGTAAATTCCCAGTTCAAGATGGCGCCGGAGGCGAGGGATACGGTGCTGGCCTTGTCGCCGGTGATTTCGCTGATATGGCGCTGGGTTTCGCTGAGCAGCGCATCAACCTTGACGGCCGTTTCGTAGACATAATCGCCAGCGTCAGTGGTGGAGACACCGGAGCGACCGCGCGAAAGCAGCTGGGCGTTTAGCTCCTTTTCTAGCTTCCGGATGGAAAGGCTCAGAGATGGCTGGGTCATATCGAGAGATTCGGCAGCGTGCGTGAAGGAGCCATTGTCTACAACGGCGCGAAAATAAAGAAGTTGACGGGTGTCCATAAGTTCCATAATGGCACATGTAAAGACAAAATGTGTGTTAGGTGAGAAACTAGGTCGCGCTATACAATGCGCACTATGGCAAATGAGCAGGTTAACAGTGTGAACGCGGCGGGTAAGAAGCCCCGCCCTTCCTGGGGAATTTATATCGCAGCGATGCTTATTGCCGGCCTGATCGCCGGTTTTATTTCCCTGTTCCTCCTGGCCGATTCCCTGGCGGCCCTGGGCATCCCGGACCCCGGCCGCATAACCACCTTTGGCCTGCCGCTCTTTCGAGGTGTGGCGTGGATTCTCATGGCTTTGTCCGTGGGCTCATTCTTGGCCTCGTCCTTCCTCATCGCTCCGCGCGGTGACAATGCCACGCTTATCGATGCCCCCTTGTCCGTCGACGGCCACATCGCCGCCCGCACCGGTACGTGGGCTTCCTTCGGTATGGCGGCCGTGGGGCTCGTGGAAATCCCGCTCATTATGTCCGACCTCACCGGCGCGCCCTTTTCCCAGGTATTCGAGCCTTCCATCATGAAAATGGCGCTGACGGAAATTTCCACCACCATTGTGTGGGCAATCTCCGTGCTCATTGCCCTGGTAGTGGGCATTCTCGGGCTCGTGGGCCGTGGCTGGTCCATGCAGCCGGTCCTGCTTTTCTTGTCCATAATGCAGGTCGTGCCCATTGGCATGGAAGGCCATTCCGCGGCGGGCGGCGACCATGATTACGGCACCAATTCGCTCCTGTGGCACTTGGTCTTTGTCATGCTTTGGGTAGGCGGGCTTATGGCGCTTATCGCCCATGGTCGGCGCCTCGGCCCCAATCTCGTCTTTGCGGTGAAGCGCTATTCCGGCATCGCCTTTATGGCCATTGTGGTGCTTGCTGTTTCGGGCTTGATTAACACGCTCATCCGCATGAATATTTCCGATCTGGTGGATTCTGCGTACGGAATCATTCTGATTACCAAGTTCGTGCTGACGATTTTGCTGGGCATTTTCGGCCTCGCTCACCGCGAGCTCACCATCCCGCAGCTGGGCAAGAACCCGCGCCTTTTTATTCGCATTGCCATCGTGGAAGTAGCGGTCATGGCCGCCACCATTGGCGTAGCCATCACGCTGGGCCGCACTGTGCCGCCCGCACCGCGGGATCCCAACCTCAACTCGATGCAGATTCTGATGGGCTATGAGCTGTTTGAAAAGCCCACGGTGCTCAACGTGTGGACCATGTTCCGCTTTGACATCATGTTTGGCACCATTGGCCTGCTTTTGGCTGCGGCCTATGGCTACTGCGTCTACCGTGTACACAAGCGCGGCCTGACTTGGAGCAAGGGGCGCACCGCATGGTTTATGTGCGGTGCGCTGGGCCTGACCCTCGTGATGTCTACCGGTCTAGGCCTGTACATGCCGGCGATGTACTCCATGCACATGTTGGTGCACATGATTTTGTCGATGGCGGTCCCGCTCCTGCTCGTTCTGGGTGCGCCACTGACCCTGCTTATGGAGGCCTTTGAGGCAGGACCGAAGGGGAAGCCCAGCCTGCACGACTATGCACTGGCGGCCACCCAGTCCAAGATCGTCGCTTTTATTACGAATCCGTTCGTCAACCTCCTGCAGTACTTATTCTTCCTCTACGTGCTGTATTTGTTCCCGGGCCTATATCAATTCGCCATCTCCGAGCACGCGGGCCACCTCATTATGAACTTCACGTTCATCATCTCCGGCTGCTTCTATTTCTGGGAAATCATCGGGCCGGATCCACTTCCCAAGCGCCACTCCACCCCGTTCCGATTGGCCGTGCTGTTCCTTTCCATGCCATTTCACCTCTTTGCCGGCGTGTACCTGATGCAGCTGCAAAGTGTGTTGGGTGCAGACTTCTACCAGTATTTGGAGCTGCCTTGGGATCAGGATCTGCTCCAAGACCAACGCGTAGGTGGCGGCATCGCGTGGGGCTTTGGCCAGTTCCCGCTGGTTATCGTCTTTGGCAAACTCTTCCTGGATTGGCTCAGTGATGATCGCGCTACGGCTCGCCGCCACGATATGCAGGCGGATGCGGACGATGATGCCGAATTGGAACGCTATAACGCGATGCTCCAGGATATGGGTCACGGCGATGAATCGAGCTTCCGCGGGCGCTAGCCTGTGGATAACCGGCCCAAAATTGCCCCCAAACCCGAGCTTTGTTGACGGGTACAACAAGTTATTCACAGGGTAGGGGTTGCCGGCATGGTGCAGGTTGCGCGCCGGCATCAGGATATGGAAGCGAGCGAGGAAAACCGAACTCGCCTATCCAACTATCCAGCAAAGGATTTTCTAGCACCATGTCCCAATACCCAATTACTTTGACCGGTCGCCTTACTCGCGATCCCATCCTGACCAAGACCTCAACTGGGGCCTATAAGGCTAAGCTGCGCGTCGCCTCCTCCCGCCGAATTCCGGACCGTCAGGTCGATGCCGGCGCTAATGACCCGGAAGGAAACAACCCCAAGGCCCCGCAGTGGCGCGATGTGGACCACCTCTACATCGACGTCGAAATGTGGAATCAATTCGCCATCAATGTGCGCAAATCCCTAGCCAAGGGCATGCCTTTGGTCATCGTGGGCTCCTTAGTTACCGAACAATGGCGCGATGACCAGGGCACCGATCACTTCCGCACGTTCATTAAGGCACAGTATGTGGGCCTGGACCTGAACCGCCACGTTATCGGTACCAAGCGTCTCGCTCCGCAGTACAACCAGGAAAATATTGCGGTCCCAGAACTGGGGGACAACGCCATCGAACCGGACGTGGACCACAGCCTGCCGCCGCAGCAGGCAGCGCAGGGAGATACCGCGGCCGATACCGCGGCGGACCGCTATCTAGCCGAGCGCGCCGCAGCCGCACGTGGTGGGGAAGAAGATTCCTTCGACGACGCCGAGGTGGAAGAGGAGGCTGCCGAGGCAGAATCCGCCCCAGTGAACGCTTAAGCGTTTCCCCACCGGCTTGATCGCCTCGGGTGTACCTGACCCGAGGCACTTGGGCGGTGGTTCTGATGTAGTGTTTGTGTAGATAAATACGTCTCCCAAATTTTTGCAAAGGGGTAAAAGTGGGCGAATTCATCTACACGATGAAAAACGTGCGCAAGGCAATTGGCGATAAAGTCATCCTTGACGATGTAACAATGGCGTTCTACCCAGGTGCCAAGATTGGTGTGGTCGGCCCTAACGGTGCCGGTAAGTCCTCCATTCTGAAGATTATGGCCGGCCTGGATCAGCCTTCCAACGGCGAGGCCTTCTTGGATCCGGGTGCCACCGTGGGCATCCTGCAGCAGGAGCCGCCGCTCAATGACGAGAAGACCGTACGCGGCAACGTCGAAGAGGGCTTGGGCGATATCTTTGAAAAGAAGCAGCGCTTCGAGCAGATCGCCGAGGAAATGGCCACCAACTACAGCGACGAGCTCATGGAAGAGATGGGCAAGCTGCAAGAAGAGCTGGACGCCGCCGATGCTTGGGAGGTTGATTCCAAGATCGAGCAGGCCATGGAAGCTTTGCGCTGCCCGCCTTCCGACGCCCCAGTGACCAACCTTTCTGGTGGCGAGCGCCGTCGTGTAGCGCTGGCTAAACTCCTGCTCACTGAGCCGGACCTGCTGCTGCTCGACGAGCCTACGAACCACCTGGACGCCGAGTCCGTGCAGTGGCTGGAGAAGCACTTGGCCGATTACCCGGGTGCTGTCTTGGCCGTGACCCACGACCGCTACTTCCTTGACCACGTCGCGGGCTGGATCTGTGAGGTTGACCGCGGCAAGCTCTACCCGTACGAGGGCAACTACTCCACCTACCTGGATAAGAAGCAGGAGCGCTTGGAGGTTGCTGGCAAGAAGGATGCGAAGCTGCGCAAGCGCCTGAAGGACGAGCTGGAGTGGGTTCGCTCCGGTGCAAAAGCCCGCCAGGCCAAGAACAAGGCTCGTCTGGAGCGCTACGAGGAGATGGCTGCCGAGGCCGAGAAGTACAAGAAGCTCGACTTCGAAGAGATCCAGATTCCTACCCCGCCGCGCTTGGGCAATAAGGTCGTGGAAGTCAAGGACCTGCAGAAGGGCTTCGATGACCGCGTCCTGATTAAGGACCTCTCCTTTACCCTGCCGCGCAACGGCATCGTGGGCGTTATCGGCCCGAACGGTGTGGGTAAGACCACCCTGTTTAAGACCATCGTTGGCCTGGAGCAGCCGGATGCCGGTTCCGTCGAGGTGGGCGATACCGTCAAGCTGTCCTACGTGGACCAGAACCGTGAGAACATCGACCCTGAAGCAACCGTCTGGGAGGTTGTCTCCGGCGGCCTAGATTACATTCACGTTGGCCAAAACGAGATGCCTTCGCGTGCTTACCTGTCCGCGTTCGGCTTCAAGGGCCCGGATCAGCAGAAGCCATCCAAGGTGCTTTCTGGTGGTGAGCGCAACCGCCTGAACTTGGCGCTGACCCTGAAGGAGGGCGGCAACCTGATCCTCCTTGACGAGCCGACCAACGACTTGGACGTGGAAACCCTCGGCTCGCTGGAAAACGCGCTGGAGAAGTTCCCGGGCTGCGCCGTGGTCATTTCCCACGACCGCTGGTTCCTGGACCGCACCTGTACCCACATCTTGGCCTGGGAGGGCAACGTGGAAGAAGGCCAGTGGTTCTGGTTTGAGGGTAACTTCGGCGATTACGAGAAGAACAAGGTCGACCGCCTCGGTGAAGAGGCAGCTCGTCCTTCTCGCGTGACCCACCGCAAGCTGACCCGCTAAGTAGCTGAAGCCTTTATTGAGGAGAATGATGGCAACCCCAAGTGTGCACACGTATCGTATTCAGACCCGCTGGTCGGACTTTGATATGTACGGCCACATGATGAACGCAAACTATATCGAGCTCGCCCAGGAAGCGCGCTTGGCCTTTGCCAAGGAGCATATCTATTCCAAAGGCCTCGATTTCATTGCGTTCGTGCGCCACCTCGATGTGGATTTCCTGCGCCCGATGGAGTTTAAGGACACCACTACGGTGGAGGTAGAAACTACCATTTCGCAGATTGGCACCACCTCGTTTACCACTACCCAGCAGGTCAAGGATGACCAAGGGGAAGTCGCGGCAACTGTGGAGTGCGTGCAGGTAGTCGTCGACCGCCAGCAGCAGACCCCGCGCCCGCTGACGGAACAGGAAAAGGATATTCTGCAAAATACCGCAGCCAACTAACTGCGGCGCAGAGCAAAGAAAAGAAAGGCAGGGCCCGAAGGTATGGTCACCGAGACTCTAGAAATTGGAAGCGGTGGACCTGGCCTTCGGGCCCTTGTCACGCGCGCAGTCGGCTTGGACGCGGGTGCCTCGGTACGGCTGCGCCAGCTGACTGGCGACGTCGTCGATGTCTTTGTCACCACCCCCTTCGAGGTGGTTGCCTCCCGCCGCGTCCAAGGCGTTGCTTCCCGCGATGGGGCGGTGGTTTCTGCCGGCACGCTGGCCGAGCAACTCAAGGAACATGAGTCAACCGGGACTCTCGATTTGGGCCCCGCCCGTGATCCGTCATGGCCAGGAGCCCTGCCGCCGGCCACTGGTTATAGCGTGGTCGATACATTGCCGGTCACTGTGGTGCGCGAGCTCTCCGATAAAGGCCAACAACTGACGCGACAATTTTCTGGGCCCATGGGCCCGCCGTCCAGCCTCTTGAATCAAACCGTCGTTACTGTAGAAGACGATGGCGCCACGGTGGAAATCCCTATGCGCATGATCTTTGCGTGTACCAATCTGGGCCTTATCCCTGGATTTTCCGCCCCGATGGACGTGCCGCGCCACTTGCGCGTGGCTCAGCTGGGCCGCTGGGTGCGTCTCGACGCCCCCTTCGGCAGCATTTATCGGTCCACCCGACTCTCGCTGTTTTAAGCCCATCCATCTACCGCAAGACTCGGCGAGGGCCTCCTCCTCGGAGAACATGGACCCCCAAAAGCGGTCCACCTTTGGGAGGGTGAGGAGTGGTGCTTATCTCGCAAAACCCTCGTCTAGCAGGACAATAACGGTAGTCATATAGGTTCGTGCTTTTTCGGCTATGTGAGTTTTAGATTAGACATCCAGCTAAACGTGTGCTGCGTTACTCTGGAACTGTAAAAGTAATTTCCTGCACCTACAAGGAGACGGTGTAATGCGTATTGCGGTACCAAAAGAAATCATGAATAACGAGAACCGCGTGGCTCTCACTCCTATGGGAGCGCAAACCCTCGTTGCTGATGGCCATGAAGTGTACGTTGAAACCGGTGCCGGTGAAGGCGCATCCTTCCCCGATTCTGCCTACAAGGATGCCGGTACCACAATTGTGGACTCAGCGGAAGAGACGTGGTCGCAAGCGGAACTGCTGCTCAAAGTCAAGGAGCCACTCGAGTCCGAGTACAAGTACCTGCGCTCGGACCTTACCGTCTTTACCTACCTTCACCTCGCTGCGGACCGCCCGCTGGCGGAGGCACTGGTGGAGGCCGATACCACCTCGATTGCCTATGAAACGGTCACCGATCGCCACGGTACTTTGCCTCTGCTGACTCCAATGTCCCAGGTGGCTGGTCGCCTTGCCGTTATCGAAGGCACCCACCACCTGCTGTCCACCCAGGGCGGTCGCGGTTTGCTGGTCTCTGGCGTTCCGGGCACCCAGCCGGCACGTGTCGTCGTGATCGGCGGCGGCCAAGTTGGCGCCTCCGCCGTTGCGATGGCCCACGGCCTGCGCGCCGAAGTCACCGTGCTGGACCTTGATCCACACGTCTTGCAGCGCTTCGATGACCAGTACGCCGGTGGCGTGCGCACTCTGATCTCGGATCCGGCCACCATCGAAAAGGAGCTACAGGAAGCTGACCTTGTCATCGGTGCCGTGCTCATTCCAGGTTCCGCTGCGCCGAAACTGGTGCGCGAGGAGACCGTGAAGAAGATGAAGAAGGGCGCTGTTCTCGTGGACGTGGCCATCGACCAGGGCGGTTGCTTCGAAAACTCGAAGAAGACCTCCCACGATGATCCCACCTTTAAGGTGCACGACACCTTGTTCTACTGCGTGGCTAATATGCCAGGCGCGGTGGCTAATACCTCGACCCGCGCGCTATCGTCTGCGACGTTGCCGTATATCCGCGCGGTAGCCAAGGACAACTTGGATGCCGCCATCAAGCGCTTCCCAGGCCTAGAAGGCGGTGTGATGACCCGAGGCGGTCGTCTGGTGTCCGAGCCTGTGCGTAAGGCTTTTGACTGGGACGACTAAGCACCGCGTTGCATCCCGCGCGCTAGATAAACCATGAGCCCGGCTCTCCGTCAAAGGGGGCCGGGCTCATGTTGTGCGCGGGCGACAACGGGCGGCTAGGGCGCTTTGTTGATCATCATGGCTGCTACGCGCTGCATATGATCCCAGATCATCTCGCGGTAGGCCGGTGGGATGGTTTCCTCGTCGATCTTGGCGAGGGAGTTACCCATAAGCTCTAACCACCGGTCATGCGCGGTTATATCGATGGGGTAAGGGGCGTGGCGCATGCGCAGGCGCGGGTGGCCGCGGTTTTCAGAGAAGAGCTGCGGGCCACCCCAATACTGTGCCAAGAACCAGGTAAGGCGCTGCTCGGCGCCTTCCCAGTCATTATCGGGGTACATTGGGCCGATGACATCGTCCTCTTTGACTTGGGAATAAAAGCCGTGGACGAGGCGCTCAAAGGTTTTCATGCCGCCAATGGCCTCATAAACAGAATCCATTTACTCTTCTTCTTCCTTGCGGGGATCGGGAATGCCGATGCCGTGAGGGTAGGGGGTAGTAATACCTTTAGTGTGCATGACATTGAGCACGCGGGACTGCAGGAAACGCTGAACGTCCCACTGCTTGCCTGGCAAGGTCTTGGTCGAGACGCGGAAGGATACATAATCCGGCTCAAAGCCAGACATGCCGTCCACACGTGGCGTGCTGAGGATGAGCTTGCGCACCTTATCGTCCTGTGCGGCTTCTTTCACTGCCTTCTCAATGACTTCGCCAGCAACCTCTGGGTCATTAGAAAGACCTACCGGAATCTGGATGCGGGCAACGGAGTACTCATCAGAGTGGTTGGCCACCTGGAGAATTTCACCATTCCGCACGTACCACAGGGCGCCATCGATATCGCGGACCGTGGTGATGCGCAGGGAGATGGACTCGACATCGCCAAAGACGCCATTGCCCAAATCAACCACGTCACCAATGCCGTACTGGTCCTCAATGAGCATGAAGATGCCGGAAAGGAAGTCCTTCACCAGCGCCTGTGCGCCAAAGCCGAGGGCAACGCCAATGACACCGGCGGAGGCGATAAGCGGTGCTACGTTGACCTCTAACTCATCCAGGATGGCGATAATCGCCCACACCCAGACGAAGATGGCGGCGGCAGAACGGGCTACGCCGGCAAGTGTCTTGATGCGGGAGGCGCGCCGGGTCTCGCGGGTTTGGCGCATGGCCTCTTCTTGTTGGCTGAGCTCGGGGCGATTGGCGCGGTCCTTGAATTTCCCGCGCAGGCGCTGCTTATCTAGTCCGGAGGATTTAATGCTATTTTCGGCCACTTTGTTGATAACTCGGCGGAGGAGCCAGTGGGTGATAATGGCCAGGATAAGGATGATGGCGATGCGAATGGGGCGCTCGATAAGCCAGCTTTGCACCTTCTCGTCATTCCAAAAATTGGACACGGACTCGACGGCCGAGTCCGTGGTGGAAGCGGCGGAGGCTAAGAATTGCGTATTCATCATTCTTTCTTAGTCGTGGACAATGGGAACCACGCCCATTGTAGGGGTTGCTCCTGAAAGTTCGACGGGCCCCAGGCTAAGGTTTGTGAAAATAAATACTCATCTGCCCGTAGGAAATGAACAGCTTGGTCTAGACTGTGTGGCTATGACAGAAGGCAGCACGCAGAACCTCGCTCAAGGCTTTACGTCCCGTTCCATCCACGGCGGCTATCACCCGGATCCGCACATGGGCTCTATCAACGTGCCCATCTATGCCTCGACCACGTTTGCGCAAGACGGTTTGGCGCAGCTGCGCGGCGGATTCGAATACGGCCGAGTGGCCAATCCGACCGTGCGCTCGCTGGAGCGCACTCTAGCGGCACTGGAAGGCGCGGAGTATGCACGCGTGTTTTCTTCCGGCATGGCCGCCGCCGATACCTTGATCCGCATCCTGGTGCGCCCAGGGGACCACGTCATTTTAGGCAATGACGCCTACGGTGGTTCCTACCGCCTGCTCAATGATTTCACCGAGTGGGGCGTGGAGATGTCCATCGTGAACACCAGCGATACCGCAGCGGTTGCGGCCGCGGTTCAAGAAAATACCAAGCTCATCTGGCTAGAAACGCCCACTAATCCGGCGCTAAATATCACCGATATTGCCGCGGTGGCCAAGATTAAGGGCAACGCGCAGGTACTGGTGGACAATACTTTTGCTACGCCCTACCTGCAGAACCCGCTGGAACTCGGCGCCGACCACGTGCTGCACTCGACCACCAAGTACTTAGGCGGCCATTCCGATGTGCTCGGTGGCGCGGTAGTTACTAATGACGCCCACGTGGACGAGCGCCTGCTCTACTTCCAGGGCAATGTGGGCGCGGTGAGCTCGCCTTTCGACGCCTACTTAACCGCCCGCGGTATTAAGACGCTGTCCGTGCGCATGGACCGCCACTGCGCGAATGCGCAGCGAGTAGCGGAATTCTTGCAGGCGCGACCCGAGGTCAAGCAGGTGCTCTACCCGGGGCTCAAGGGGCACCCGGGGCATGAATTGGCGGCACAACAGATGCGTGGCTTCGGCGGCATGATGTCCGTGCGCTTCCACAGCGCGGAGCATGCCAAGCAGATCTGCCTCAATACGCGGCTTATCTGCCTGGCAGAATCGCTGGGCGGGGTGGAATCGCTCATCGAGCACCCAAAGAATATGACGCACGTATCCGCGGAAGGGTCCGAGCTGGTGCCGCCGGAGGATCTGGTGCGTATCTCCATCGGTATCGAAGACATCGATGACCTGCTCGCGGACTTGGAGCAGGCCCTCGACGCTCTATAGGCCGCGGCACTGGGCCCATAGCGCAGGTGCGGTGGCTAGGAGCGCACCACGGCAAGGAGGGAACCGGCGGCCTTGTCGGTTTCCTGCAGCATGAGCGGGTCTGTTCCCGGCATGGGGGAAATGGTGGTGTCCGGCCACTGGGAATAGGTGGGGATGCCCACGATATGCAGGCGTGCATCCAACTCGCCGTCTGGGTGGACGGTGCGGCGGGTGGCCCCATCCGTTTCCGGCGAACCGGTGGGCTGGCCGTGATCGGGGAAGGGGCGCACGCGGCCGGAATCCACCAAGCAGCGCGTCATGGCATCGCCGGCGGTGCGGATGTCGGGGCGGTGCATAAAGGCGTCGACAAGCGTGGGCGCCGAAGCCGAGCGCGGGCCGGAGGTCAAGGTGAAGTGATCAGCCTCGATGGACACGGTGGGGTGATCGCCTAGGAAGTGGGCCAGGCCGGCATCGACAAGCGCGAGCAACTGGCGCACGCGGAAGAGCGGCGGGCCGGAGCCGATCATCTGGCCAAAGGACATGACCTGGCCGTAGCGGCCGGTGCGAGACTCGCGGGTGTAGCGGCCCTCTGCGCCGAGGATGGAGGCCGGCTTGCGCGATTGCGAAAGCGACCACAGCGCGGCTTTGATGGGGGAGTCGTGGCCGGCGGCGGCCTCCCGAATATCGCCTTCCATGGATTGGGCAATGTGCTCGGTGAGCTCAGCGATGTCCCCGGTAAACCCGGCAATCTGGTACATGAGATCGTTCATGTCCCATGGCTCGGTGACCATGGGCGCAATGGCTGCGCCCAGCTCATCGGGGGCGGTGGCATCGATGACCTCGAGGATTTCCGCGCGCGGGCGCAGGAGGGAATCCGGGCGCACGCGTTCCAAGGTGGTGATATAGGCCTCGTAGCTATCGCGCGCGATGGCGGGCCAAATCTGGGCATCAAAGTCGATGTCTTGGGTGCCACTGAGCTCCGCAATGACCTCCTGCAGGCGGCGGCGCGGCATGGTCGGCGGCAGCTCACCGTATTCGGACTTGGGGTGGTAGGGGTAGCCGCGGCCGGAGGAAATGATGAAGTTGGGCTCCTGGCCGCAAGGCTCATAGCGCAGGCCGGAACGCGCGGAAGGATCCTCTACGAATGTGCCGCCGCGCTCGATGGTGGTCAGCGCCATGATGTCATAAAAGCCCATGCCCAGACCGCGCACCAGCACGTCCTCGCCGCCCGGAATGGCGGCGTAGTCCTGCTCTACCGGGTTATTAGGGGCGATCCAGTTCAAACCGGAAGCGGCCAACTGCTTTTCTTGTTCGGTGTATTCCGGAATCATCCAGCCATAGGCCAGTACCGTGGCATCGGCGCGCACCTCTGAGCCATCGGCCAGGTGGAGGACGTCTTGGTGACCGTCCTCATTGATGGTCTCCAACCGGCTGAAGTGATTCACGGTGGAAATGCTCTTGGGCAGGCGCGCAATGACCACGTCATAGACCCAGCGCAGGTACTCGCCATACAGTGCGCGCGAAGGGTTGGACTCGGGGCGGGTTGCCGCGAGCTCTTCGCGGTAGTCCTGGGCAATATGTGCGGCCGGTGGGTGCTGCTCGAAAAGCTCGCGCTTGGCGGCGGAGATATTCTCACCATCGCCGCGCAGGAGCTGAATCCATTCGTACTGGATGGGTCCCTCGAGCACCGGGGCATCAACGGTGGAGCCGGGCTCGGTAAAGAGGGTGACCGCGCCGGCGCGAGTATTCATGCACAGAGTCTTGGTTTGATCCGTTTCCCAGATGCGGCCGGCGCCATGTTGGGCGTCATCGATGAGGTGGACGGTAATGGGGTCGCTGGAATCGTCCATGCGGGCAGAGAGGCGTTCCAAGATGGAAATGCCGCGCGGGCCCATGCCGACGATCGCGATTGCTGGAGTAGACATACCTCCTATCGTGCCACATTCAGGCCCTTTCAGGATCATCGGACCTGGCAGTTAGAATAAAATAGACTAGTCGGTCTACGGTATTCTTGTCATGGCGCCGTTTTGGCAGGTAATGCGGTAGACTGTCCAGTCTTGTAATTGGGGGTATGAGTGTGGTCTAATGGGCGAGTACTACTTAAGACTTAAAGGAACTCGAGCTTTTATGAAGCAACTTTCTCGGCTCCTGCGGCCCGTGGCCGCGGTCCTGGCCAGCGGCGCGCTAGCTCTCTCGCTTACCTCGTGCGCCTCTACTTCCCACGCCGCGGAAGATGGCATGGTCACCTATGTCGAGCCCAATATGTTCAACAACCTCTATCCGCCCTCCGGCGGCTATTACCCCAACGGTGGTGTGCTCAATAACATCACGGACCGCCTGCTCTGGCAGGACCCGGATACCCTCGAGCTGCACCCGTGGATTGCGGAGGAGATGCCCAAGGCAAACAAGGACAATACTGAGTTCACCTTCAAGATTCGCAAGGGCGTGACCTACTCCGATGGTTCCCGCCTGGATGCCGCGAACGTGAAGAAGAACTATGACCTTTATGCCCTGGGCGACGAAGATCGCATGCTCACTCCATCGGAGCAGCTGCCCAATTATGAAAAATCCGAGGTCATCGACGACTACACGGTGAAGTTCTACTTCAGCGAGCCTTCCCCGGGCTTCCCGCAGTCCACCTCCGTGATGAACCAGGGCCTGCTTTCTAATGCCACCCTGGATTTGGATGACACCGGCTTCGCGCCGGGCAATGCCACCGCGATTTCCGGTTCTGGTCCCTTCGTCATTGAGGGAGAAGAGCTGGGCACCAAGCTGGTGCTCAAGAAGCGCGAGGACTATGACTGGGCGCCCCCGGCCCGAAAGGATCACCAAGGCCCGGCCGATATCGAGGGCATCAATATCGTGCTTGCGGCCGAAGACTCCGTGCGTGTGGGCTCGCTTGTAGCCGGCCAGTCCGATGTCGCGCGCCAGATCGAAGCCCCCGATGAGAAGCACCTGAAGGATCAAAACCTGCAGATTTTTGCCGCCCCCACTCGTGGCGTGAACAATAGCTTCCACTTCCACTTCCGCCATCCACTCTTGGAAGACAAGCGCGTGCGCCAGGCCATCATCCATGCCATTGACCGCGATAACATCCTGGACACCCTCTTTTCTGATTCCTACCCCAAGGGAACATCGATCCTGGCCAAGACGGCTATTGGCTATAAGGATCAGTCCGCGAACTATGCCTTCGATCCGGAAGAATCCAAGCGCCTGCTCGATGAGGCCGGCTGGCGCCCAGGTGAAGATGGCATTCGCGAAAAGGACGGCAAGCGCCTGTCCGTGACCTTCAATGAAGCCGTCCCACAGCCGCGCTCTAAAGAGATGTTCACCAAGGCTCAAGAGATGCTCAAGAACGTCGGTATCGAGGCCAACCTCAACCCGGGTGACCGCTCTGCGCAGCAAAAGGCCATGAAGGACCAAGACACCGTGCAGGTACGCCACACCATGACCGGCCGTGCCAATGTGGACACCTTGGCCACGTGGCTGGATGGCACCGGGCGCAATTCTTTCCTCAACTACGACGAGAAGACCGATAGCTTTGGTGATGAGAAACTGCAGAAACTGGTGGAGGATTACTTCGACCTCAGCAGTGAAAAGGATCGCCTAGCCATGACCGGCCGCATGCAGGACTATCTGTCCGAACAGGCCTATATCCTGCCCATGTTTGAAGAGCCGCAGGTCTATGGCTTCCAGCCCTATATCGAGGGCTTTAGCACCGAGGCCATCGGCCGCCCATCGTTCTATGCGGTAGACATCAACCCCGCAGAAGGGGAGGACTAAACCATGAGCCTGAAAACTATTGCCCTGCGCATCGGCCAAGCCGTGCTCGTTATCTGGGCAACTTTTACCCTTTCTTTCATCCTCTTGGCGGCACTGCCTGGTGACGCCGTCGCGACCCGCTATGACAACCCCAACTTGGGGCTCAACGCCGAGCAGCTGGCCGCCATCCGCGAGGTTTATGGTGCCGATGAGCCGATCTTAAGCCGCTACTTCAGCGCGCTCGGCGGATTCCTCACCGGTGATTTTGGCTTTTCCGTCGCCACCGGTACCGCCGTATCGGAGATGCTGGCAGATGCCCTTCCCTCCACGCTGGCGCTGGCGGTCTTCGCCTTCCTTGTAGGCGTGGTCCTGGCCTTCCTGGTGGCTATTGTCTCCACCTTTGGCCCATTTTCTTGGCTGCGCAGCTTTTTCCGCAGCCTGCCTTCCGTGATGGTTTCCCTGCCCACCTTCTGGATCGGCATCATTTTGATCCAGATTTTCTCCTTTGGCTTGGGCTGGGTGCCGGTCATCGGCGCAAGCGATGCCCAAAGCCTCATCCTGCCGGTAATTACCCTGGCCATCTTCGTGGCCGCACCGCTGGCGCAGGTGCTGCTGCGCTCCATCGATGAGGTCATGGATATGTCCTTCGTGCAGGTTGTGCGTGCCAAGGGTGCTAGCGGTGCCTGGTTGTTGTGGCGCAACGTCCTGCGCAATGCGCTGCTGCCGGCGCTGACCATGGCCGGCCTTACCTTTGGTGAGCTCGTCGGCGGCTCCGTGGTGACGGAGGCGGTCTTCGCCCGCCACGGCATCGGTGCGCTGACCGTAGATGCGGTGGCTAACCGCGATACCTCGGTGCTGCTGGCCATTGTGGTGCTGGCCGCCGCCGTCTTTGTCCTTATCAACCTGATTGTGGACCTGCTCTACCCAGTGCTTGACGTGCGCCTGCGCGAGCGCGAGCACGAGACTGCATCTAGCTCCGCCACCGCCGATACCACCGCAACGAACGAGAAGAAGGTCCAAGCATGAAGCTTAAATCCACACAGCTGAAGCTCACCCCGGGCACCATCATCTCGCTGATTATGCTGGGGCTGGCGGTGCTCTGCGCTCTGTTCCCCCAACTATTTACCTCCCAGGACCCTAATCAGGGCGGGGACACCACGGCGCTGCTGCAACCCAGCTTCCAACACTGGTTCGGCACCGATGCCGTCGGCCGTGATCTCTACACCCGCGTGGTCTACGGCGCGCGCCAATCCCTACTCGGCGCGCTCCTGGCCGTTCTTTTCGGCCTCATCGTCGGCACCATCTTGGGTATCATCGCCGGCGTGCGCCGCGGCTGGGTCGATGCCGTCATCATGCGCATCGTGGACGTGCTGCTGTCCATCCCCGGCCTGCTGCTCTCCCTGTCCGTCATCATCGTGCTGGGCCACGGCATCTTCAATGCCGCCATCGCCGTAGGTATCACCTCCGTGGCCACCTTTGCGCGCCTTGCACGCTCCCAGGTGCTTAGCGTTGCCGGCTCCGATTTCGTCGAGGCCGCCTATGGCTCCGGCGGTTCTTCCTTCCAGGTGCTCGTGCGCCATATTCTTCCCAATTCACTCACCGCGGTCTTCGCCGTAGCAGCCCTGCAATTTGGCCTGGCCATTTTGCAGCTAGCCACCCTAGGCTTCCTGGGCTATGGCGCACCGCCCCCAACTCCGGAATGGGGTCTTCTCATCTCTGAATCGCGCGATTACATCGCCACGGCCGGCTGGTTGACCATCGCCCCGGGCATTGTGATCGTCGCCGTGGTCCTCGCGGCCAACCACCTCAGCCAGACACTGCGAAAGGCGGCCTAATGTCCCTGCTTAGCATTAGTGATCTATCCATTACCTACCGCACCGCGCACGGTGAGGTAGAAGCGGTAAGCGGCATTGAGCTCGAGGTAAACCCTGGCGAGATGACCGCCATCGTTGGCGAGTCCGGTTCCGGCAAGTCCACCTCCGCCATGGCCGCCATTGGCCTGCTGCCAGACAATGCTTCGATCGTTTCCGGCACCATTACTTTCGACGGCCGCGACGTGACCCAGTATTCCCAAAAGCAATGGCGGGAACTGCGCGGTCGCCGCATTGGTTTGATTCCGCAGGATCCCAATAACTCGCTTAACCCGCTCAAGACCATCGGTGCCTCGGTGGAGGAGGGCATGGCCATCCACGGGCAGGGCGATAAGGCCTCCCGGAAGAAGCGTGCACTGGAGCTTTTGGAGCGCGTGGGCATTGATGATCCGCAGCGCCGCTATGACCAATACCCGCATGAGCTATCCGGCGGCATGAAGCAGCGCGTGCTTATCGCCGCGGCCGTGGCATTGGAGCCGGAGCTCATCATCGCCGATGAGCCTACCTCCGCGCTCGATGTCACCGTGCAGAAGATCATCCTGGACCTCCTGGATGAGATGCGCGAAGAGCTCACCATGGGCATCCTTTTCATTACCCATGATCTGGCCGTGGCGGGCGACCGTGCCAATAACATCGTGGTGATGGAAAAGGGTACCGTCCGCGAGTCGGGCGTTGCTGCCCGCGTCCTCACCGACCCCCAGCACGCCTACTCCAAGCGCCTGCTTGCCGACGCCCCCTCGCTCACCGCCCCCACTTCCTCCCAGGCCGCATCTCCTGTGCGGGCCGCCGCGCCCGCACAACGCGAAACCTTGCTCGAGGTGGAGGGGCTGAGCCAACGCTTCGGGGATTTCACCGCGGTGGAAGACATCAACTTTTCCGTGGCCCGCGGAACCACCCATGCATTGGTGGGGGAGTCTGGCTCCGGTAAGACCACCACCGGCCGCGCCATTTCCTTGTTGAGCACGCCCACCTCCGGCAGCATTCGCTTGGGCGGGGAAGACATTAGCTCTGCCCGTGGCAAGCGCCGTCGTGAGCTGCGCCGTTCTATCCAGATGGTTTACCAAAATCCGTTTGGCTCGCTGGATCCGCGCTTGAGCATCGGCGATACCATCGCCGAACCGGTGCGCAATTTCACCGGCGCTTCCAAACGTGATGCGCGTGCCAAAGCACGCGACTTTCTTGATTTGGTGGCCTTGGATTCTTCCATGGCTTCCCGGCGCCCCCGCGAGCTCTCCGGTGGTCAACGCCAGCGCGTGGCCATCGCCCGCGCCATGATCATCGAACCCGATCTCGTGGTGCTCGATGAGGCCGTGTCCGCGCTCGACGTCACCGTGCAGGCGCAGATCCTGCGGCTGCTCGACGAGCTGCAGCGCGAGCTGGAGCTTACCTATATCTTCATCTCCCACGATCTGGCGGTAGTTAATCAAATTTCCGATACCGTTTCCGTGCTCTCCCACGGCACGCAAGTGGAATCCGGACCTACCGCGCAGGTCTTTGCGCATCCGGAAACCGAGTACACGCGCCAACTAATTGACGCCATCCCCGGCTCCCGCTATCGTGCCGGAGACCTAAACTTGGGGCTATAACCGCGCCCCAGAAAGGTTGGACTGAAAATATGACTGACATTATTAATGAGCTCTCCCACGCCAGCGCCGAGGTGCAACAGCTGCGCCGTGCGCGCCATGATGCGCAGGACAATGCGCAACTGAGCTTTAGCGCTTTGCTCGAGCCTGCAGAACCAGGCGAGTTCTCCTATACGGAGCGCTATGCCGTTGCGGCTTTTACCGCTGCAATCTACCAAGCGAGCGAGGCTGCGGATTTCTACTTCGACTTGCTGGAAGATGAGGCCGACGAGGACCTTGTTGCCGCCGTGCGCGCCGCGAGCCAGCGCGGCGTGTCCACCGGCCCGTATCACCAGGGTGATTTCCTTATCTTCGGCGATACCTCAGCGGAAGCCGCGCTGGGCACGCGCCTAGCTGCGGCCTTTGATTGGGCGCACCTTCTGGCCTTCCACCCCAAGGATGCCTCCCCGCAGGCCATCGGGCACCTCGATGCCGCAGGATGGTCCGCCACGGATATCGTCAGCCTGTCCCAGCTGGTGGCATTTTTGGCCTTCCAGCTGCGCGTGGTCCACGGCCTGCGTGTACTTTCTGGCGAGGATCCCGCATCCCACCCCGCAGCCGAGCGCGCCGCCGGCGTGGCCGATCCGGGTTGGGAGGTTACTGCGACTACGTTGCAGCCCGATACCGTGCTGCCTGATCGCTTTGCCAACCACTCCCTGGGCTGGAAGCCCTGGGTAGAGGCGCTGGCGAAGGAGGATTTCACCGCGGTGCATACCGATGCCCTCATTAAGCCAGAGCGCATCGATTCCGAGTACTTCCGCTTGCTTGCCCGCGACCCTGCGGCCTTGAAGGCGCGCACGCTGACTGACCTGGACATCTTCTATAACACCGAGGGCGGCCTCTCCCGTGCGGACCGCGAGCTCGCCGCTACTGTGGCTTCGCGCTACAACGGCTGCGAGTACTGTGCCTCCGTGCACCAGGCGCGGTGCGTCCAGGAAGGCGGCGACCGTGAAATCGTAGACCGCCTCTTGGACGAGGGCATCGACACCGACCTTGGCTCAAAGGAATGGGACCTTATCCGTCGCGCCGCAGTGGCGCTGACGGAAACCCCGTTTGCCTTCGATGCGGCCCTATGCGCAGACCTGCGTGCGGCCGGATTCGATGATCAGTCCATCCTGGACCTGATTTATGCTTCCTCCTTCTTCAACTGGGCTAATCGTTTGATGCTCACCCTGGGCCAGCCGGACGTGCCTAAGCGCTTCCGTTAATCGGCTACCGCCGGTGACTGGTTCGGTGCGACGCTTAGAGCAAAGGATCCCTATGATGGGGCGGCATGACTGATACAAAGAACGCCACCGCACCAGCACTCTCGGAGAGCGAAGCCCCGCAGAAGGTCGCCGTCGTCACCGGCGCTACCGGCGGCATGGGCCGCGAAATCATCGCTGACCTGGCCGGTGATTACCACGTGTATGCACTGGGCCGTAGCGCGGCGGAACTGCCCGAATCGGACTCCATTACGCCGGTGGCCATCGACCTCGTCGCCGGCCTCGATGAAGGTATGAAGCTGCCGGAGCTAGACCGTGTGGACGTGCTCGTCCACGCGGCCGCACGGGCTACCAAGTACTCGGTGGAGGAAGCCACGCCGGAAAATTGGCGCGCGCACATGGACCTCAACGTGCACGCCCCTGCTGAGCTCACCCGCGCCTTGCTGCCGCAGTTGCGCAAAGCGGAAGGCACCGTGGTCTTTATCAACTCTGGCGCTGGACGCCACAGCTACGGCGATAACGTCATCTACGCGGCGACCAAGCACGCGTTGTATGCACTCGCCGATGGACTGCGCATCTCTGAGCCGGGTATCCGCGTATCCACGGTGGCTCCGGGGCCTACCGATACCCCGATGCTGAAGGGTCTGCAGGATTATGATCCCTCCCAGGTCATTGCCCCGGCTGAGGTGGCTCGTGCCATTCGTACCGTGGTAGAGGCAGGCCCCACCACCCAGCTGACGGAAATCCAGGTCAGGCCGCGAATCGAGTTACATCTGCGCAAGTAGGAACGCAAGTTGTGGTAATGGACATCACACATTAATGGGGTTGGTCTCCAGGGGTGTCCATTACACTCGGGGGCTGTGACTTCCCAAAGCCGAAAACGGCCCGCCTATCTCCGTATCTCGGATGCCCTACGCGACAAGATCGAACGCAACGAACTAGAACCCGGTCAGAAATTTCTTACCGAACGCGAATTGGTCCGGGAATTCCATGTCGCGCGCATGACCGTGCGCCATGCCTTAGACATTTTGGAAGTAGAAGGCCTCATTGACCGCCGCCGCGGGCGCAGTGGCGGCACCTACGTGCGCACGGTTCCCCCTACACTGAGCCTGACCAACAAGGACAATATCGTCACCCAGCTGCGAGAGCGCGGGCACGACACCGCCGTGCGCGTGGTCTCCGTTAACAAGGCCCACGTGCCCAAGCATGTAGCAGCGGTACTGGGCGTTAGCGATTCCACCTTTGCGTGGGATATCAAGCGCCTCTATACCGTCGATGGCAAGCCCGTCATCCTTTCGCGCTACACCATCCCGGTAGATATGGCTCCCGATCTCAATCAGCACGATCTGCGCGAGCCCATTATGGAAATCCTGGCTGGCTACAACCTCAAGCCCGTCTTTAAACGCGAGAGCATGCGCGCCGCTACCGCTCGTACCGAAGAGCAGAAACTTTTGCACGTGAGCCGATCACACCCGCTGCTTCGGTTCGTGCGGCTGCTCAAGACCAAATCGGGCGGGGTCTTTGCCTATATTGAAGAGTCGCTGCGCTCTGATATCGCCAACGTCGAAGTGGTCTTGGGCGAGGATCCCGCGCCGCAACCCCTACCGGGCCAGGGCAACGGCGCGGGAAGTCGGCTTAGCTAGCGTCTACCTGGCGGTTGCGCAGCGCGCGGGCCACGCGGTCACGCTGCTCGGTGACCGTACGGCGCAGACCACCCGGCAGATCCTTCTTCAAAAAGGCATCGGCGCGCTCCAGGCCCTTGTGCGTGATATCCCAGGAAGGGAAGAGACCCGTCACGGTGGTCAGTGCCACCTCGGAGGATTGGGAAGACCATACCTTTTCTGCGATATCGAAGAACTCCGCGGTGGGCAGGAACTCATCGCTATGCGGGTAGAGCAGGCCTTCCAGCTTGGAGGTGAGCTCGCGGTTGGTGAGATTTCCCGCCACGATTTCTTCCCATACCGCGCGCTTGTTCTCGGCGGTTGCCACGGCTGCGCGGGCACGCAGGGAAGAGTAGTAGCCGGTGGCGGAATTATCGCGCTCGAGTTGCGCATCCGCGGCAGCGGGGACGTCTTCTACCGCGCCATCGGCGGCAAGTGCCGCCAGTGCGGACCAGCGCAGCCCCGCATCCGCGGAGGACTCGAGCACGCCCCGCAGATAGTCGCGCGCGCTATCGTGCAGGCGAATCTTCGCCAGTGCCTGGGTGCAGATGATGGAGCGCTGGGCATCGGGGCTGTGGGCGCCGTCGAGGAGGGCGTCGGCAAGCAGGGTGCTCTGGGCGGCCCACTGTGGATCGGCATAGTTCTTCAGCGCGCTAGACGCCTGCAAGACAATGCGCTCGAGGACGGCGAGCTCCGTCTCCGCCTGCATGCCGCGGGCAACCAGCTGGATGAAATCGCGGGCGCGCATAGTACCGGCGCGGGTCATCTCCCAAGCAGTAGACCAGCACAGGGTGCGGGCCATGGGATCGGCGAACTTATCAATATTGTCCAGCAGGAATTGCAGGGAACCCGCGTCCAGCTCGATGAGGCAATAGGTCAGGTCATCGTCGTTGGGCAGCAGGAAATCAATGTCTGCCAACTGGCGGCCGATGAGCTCTGGAATCTCGGTGGAAGCGCCATCGATATCCATCTCGATGCGATCGGTGCGCACCACCTTGCCGTCCTGCAGGTTATACAGGCCTACCGCCACGCGGTGGGTGCGCAGGGTATCGCCGCCCTGGGTGAGATAAGCATGGGTAATCGTGCCGGACTCATCCGCATTGAGCGCTACGCTGAGCGTATTGATGCCGGAGGTCTTGAGCCACTGCTGCGCCCAGAAGGAAAGGTCGCGGCCGGAGGCCTCTTCCAGGTGGCGCAACAGATCATCAAAGGTGGCATTTCCCCATGCATGGGCGGCGAAGTGGCGGCGCACACCGGCCAGGAAGTTCTCTCGGCCGACATAAGCCTGCAGCTGCTTCAGCACTGAAGCGCCCTTGGCGTAAGTGATGCCATCGAAGTTTTGCTCCACCGTTTCGATATCGCTGGCATCGGTGGAAATCGGGTGGGTGGTCGGCAGCTGATCCTGCTGATAAGCCCAGGATTTCTCCACATTCGCAAAGGTGACCCACGCAGTATCGTATTCGGTTTCCTCTGCCTGGGAGATGGCGGCGGACCAGGTGGCGAAGGACTCATTGAGCCACAAATCGTCCCACCACTGCATGGTGACCAGGTCACCGAACCACATATGGGCCAACTCGTGCAGGACGGTATCGGCGCGGCGCTCATATTTATAGTGCGTGGCCTGGGAAGTAAAGACGTACTCATCGCGGATGGTGACGCAGCCGGCATTTTCCATCGCGCCGGCGTTGAACTCCGGCACGAAAATTTGGTCATACTTGCCAAAGGGGTAGGGGAAGCCGAAGTTGCGGTGGTAGAAATCAAAGCCCTGCTTGGTCTCAGTAAATAGGCGCTCGGCATCCAGCGCGTGGGCGAGCGAAGCGCGGCAGTAGATGCCGAGTGGCACCTCGAGCTTTTGGGCCGGCTTGCCCTCTGGGTGTGCGGTCAGCTCGCCGCGCCAGGTATCGGTCACCTCGTGGTACGGGCCGGCGCACAGGGCTACCAGGTAGGTGGACAACGGGTAGTCAATAGTCGTGCTGGCCACATCGCCCTCCCAGGTCACCGGGCCATTGCTAATGATGGTCCACTCTTCGGGCGCCTTAAAATGCAGCGCGTAGGTGGCCTTCATATCCGGCTGGTCAAAGCAGGCGAAGACGCGCTTGGCATCGGCAGTTTCAAACTGGGTATAAAGGTAGACCTTGTCATCGGCGGGGTCGACAAAGCGGTGCAGGCCCTCACCGGTGCGGGAGTACGGGATTTTGGCGGTGACTTCCAGCGTGTAATCGGCTACCTGAAGGCCAGACAGTGGAATGCCGTAGGTGGGGTTATAGGACTCAGTGGGCAGGGGATTGCCGTTGAGGCGTACCTCCTGGATTTCCTCGGCGCGCAGATCGATAAACGCGGAGCCGATCTCCCGCGAGGTAAAGCTCACCTTCGTGGTGGACAAGAAGTGGGTGTCCGAATACTTGAGGTCTAAAGTGACATCGTAGTGGTCCACCTCGATCATTCGGGAGCGCTGAACCGCTTCCTCGCGAGTCAGGTTTATAGAGGTCATGGCCTATATTCTCCTTCTAAGCCGAAAATAGTTCTGCATCCACAGTAGTCGTGCACCTAGGCTGGTGGGGCAAACTTTTTCAATCAAAGGAGTATTTATGGCTGACGCAGTAAAGTTCTGGTTCGACGTATCTTGCCCCTTCGCGTGGGCCACCTCGCGCTGGATTAAGGAAGTAGAAAAGGTGCGCGACATTGAGGTCGAGTTCGAGCCTATGTCCCTGTCCGTGCTCAATGACGGCCGCGATCTTGACTCCACCTATATGGACATGATGAAGGCTAACTGGGGCCCAGCCCGCGTCTTTGCCAAAGTCAAGGCCGAGCGCCCAGAAAAGGTAGACGAGCTCTACACCGCAATGGGCACCCTGATTCACGCCAAGGGCAACGGTATGCGCACCGGTTTTGGCGCTTATGATGACATCATCGCCCAGGCCCTAGCGGAGGTGGACCTCCCCGCCGAGTTCGCCGAGGTAGCCAATACCGAGGACTATGATGAGAAGCTGCGCGAGTACCACCACAACGGCATTTCCGCTGTGGGCGATGAGGTAGGCACCCCGGTTATCAAGCTGGGCGAGACCGCCTTCTTTGGCCCAGTCATTACCCGCATTCCTACCGGCGAAGAAGCAGGCGAGCTTTTCGACGCCTCCCTGCGCCTTGCCCAGTACCCCTACTTCTTCGAGCTCAAGCGCTCCCGCACCGAGATGCCCCAGGTGGAGGAGAACTAAGCCAAAACGAGGATCATTACTCACCTCACGCTCCAGTAGAAGGCGCTGGTGAGTCAAACCCTTCTGACGTAGGGGCATGGGGCTAAATTGCGCACTCTTGCTGCTGGATTTGCGGGACCAAAATGGTTTTGCAAGGAGAACTCAGCAGCGGTAAGCGGAGAAGCTGCGGAGAAACTAAGGGAAGCCGGAAGACAGGGCGTGCCTTCCTTGCCTGCCCCTATTTAGTCTTTAATTCTCCGCATAAATCAGAGAATGCATTATCCCGGATAGGATTCGCAGCCCACACCGTCGCCGTTAGCGTCCCGTGCCGGCGAGTAGTCAGGGTCGCCAGGATAGACTTTGTGCCCAATTTCGGCGCAGGTTCGACCAGATCCACCACCGGCTGGTGCTGGGTCGTTTTGTTGCTCGGCCGGCGGTGCTACGAATTGCTGTGCAACCTGTGGCGCCATTTCATCTGAGCATTGTTGAGTCCAACCGGAGGTGCCGTCCGAGAAAAACGTTGTGCCGCGTTCATGAATTGAGGGGTCTCCACAAGAGGAAACGGTCTTCTCTGCAGGAGCTTGCTCAGCTTGTTCTTCCTCATCTGAGTCGCCTAATGCAGCGTTCGGGTTATCGTGTACGTGGAGATCGTCATCGTCGTGCTCATCCTCTTCGCCAGGTTCTTCGACCTCTGATGGAGGCGTAACCTCGCTAATTGAGGAGGTAGTGGCGCTACTTGTCGAGCTAGTCGTAGAGGACGTGGTGGTGCTCGACGGACTGCTGCTGGTCGTGCTCGAAGTGGTCTCGGAGCTTTCACCTGAATCGCTACATGCTGATATCAAAAGCGTGGTTGTGACGAGAATAGGTAGTAGTTTTTTCATGCTCTAGTCCTTTGGGGGAGAGTTTCAGACTCTTACTAAGAGGCTACTCGGTTCTTAGCCATTTCCTGTCCTGTTCTGGATATGAATCGTCTGATTTCTAGAATTGAAGCGACGGTAAGTGGTGCCGGAGCTGATCGTTGCCGGCAGCCTAAAGGCAAAGAAAGAGTTTCCACCCAAAAAATCTGTTTCTTGGAGCTACTGGGCGCTCTTTTCGCGTCGGCGCAGCTGAATCGCAGCGCCGACGCACAGTGCGATGGTTAGCGGGGTCAAGATGAACGCCGGCAGACCTGCGATATTGATAGAGGGAAGTTCCATGCCGGCCCGAAAGTCGTCCCACGCGACTAGCGCCCAGGATGCCCACGAGGCACCGGCAAGAAGCGCGATAATGCCGGCCGCAATTGCGCCCCCGTTGGACCTCGGTTTCCCGCGCACCTTTTGCGCAATCCACCACACTCCCAGGCCCAGGTGAGCCAAAGTGGCAAGAATGCTTGCGATAAGCGGGAGGAGGAAGCCCCCGCTGCCGGAAACTTGAACGCCAAGCATAATGATGCAGGCGAGAAGGCTCCCGCCGTAGAGCGCGAGGACTGGTTTGGTTATAGGCATGGCTTTCCTCCTTTATAGCGATTGTGGTCGCCCGCGAGCCTATCAGGAAAATGTAATACGAAACAGGGTGGGCGCTAAGCCTCCTCCAGACGCGCCGGGCCGGTAGAATGTGGGCCATGCGCGTATATCTAGGAGCAGACCACGCAGGTTTCGAAACCAAGAACCTGATCGCTGAACACCTCACCAAGCAGGGCCACGAAGTCATTGACTGCGGCGCCCATACCTACGATGCCGAGGATGACTATCCAGCCTTCTGCATCGAAGCGGCACAACGCACCGTCAACGACCCAGGCTCCCTGGGCATCGTGCTCGGCGGCTCCGGCAACGGCGAGCAGATTGCCGCCAATAAGGTCAAGGGTGCTCGCTGCGCACTGGCCTGGTCCGCAGAGACCGCCCGCCTTGCCCGTGAGCACAACAATGCCCAGCTCATCGGCATCGGTGGCCGCATGCACACCGAGGAGCAGGCACTGGAAATCGTCGACGCCTTCCTAGACCAAGAATGGTCCCGCGCGGAGCGCCACCAGCGCCGCATCGACATCTTGGCGGAATACGAGCGCACCGGCATCGCCCCGGAGTTGCCAGAGGCCTAAGCCACGCAAAACGCCGCGGACCAATGGTGGTTCCGCGGCGTTTCTGTGTGCGCACCGGTCGGCTCGGCCGAGGCGCTAAGGCTTAAGCGTCATTCATGTCATTCGGGTGCGGACCGCCACGTCCCTCTTCGCCCTCATCCAAGGCGGTGATGGCAGACATCTCGTCCTCGGTGAGCTCAAAGCCGAAGACGTCGAAATTCTCCGCGATGCGCGATGGCGTGGCGGACTTGGGGAAGAGGATGACGCCATTCTGCAGGTGCCAGCGGATGACGACCTGCGCTGGGCTGACATCGTGCGCTGCAGCGGCGTCGGTGACCTCGGGGGCATCCAAAATATCGCTCTTACCCTGGCCCAAAGGCCCCCATGCCTCAATAGCTACGGTGTGGGCGCGGAAGGCGTCCAGCTCGCGCCAGCGCTGCAGGTAGGGGTGAAGCTCGACCTGATTGACCGCCGGCTTAACGTCGGTCTTGAGCTCCAGCTGGTCCAGGTGCTCGAGCTCGAAGTTGGAGACGCCGATGGACTTTGCCTTGCCCTGCTTCTGCAACTCGATGAGCTGCTGCCAGGCCTCGACGTAGGTTCCCTTCGCCGGGGTCGGCCAATGGATGAGGTAGAGATCCACATACTCTAGGCCGAGCTTGTCCAAAGACTCATCAAGAGCTGCGGCGGCATCGGTCTGGCGGTCATTCCACAGCTTGGTGGTGACAAAAAGTTCCTCGCGCGGGATGCCGGACTTCGCAATAGCCTTACCTACGCCTTCTTCATTGCCATAGATAGCGGCGGTATCGATATGGCGATAGCCCACGCGCAGGGCCTCGGCTACCAGCTCTTCGGTCTTATCCGGATCCATCTGGAATACGCCAAAGCCCAGCTGCGGGATGGTATTGCCGTCATTAAGGGTGATGTTAGGTACGCTCATGCGCCCCAGACTACCTGCCTACTGCAGTGGGCCGAGCGTGATGAATTTATTCCACGTCTCCCACTCATCTTGCAGGCGGGCGCGCTCGTGGGGTGGGGTAGCGGTGCCGTCGATAAGCGCGGCATCAATCATGCGCACGCCATTGTCAAAGAACAACGCGGCGTGCCCCGAGGCGCCATGGCGCAGTACCGGAACCAAGTTCAACCCATCGAAGGACAAGCGAGCATTGGGCCGCACATCCAGCCCGGCAATGGCGGCGAGGGTGGGCGCCAAGTCAATAGGGGAGACCAGCTCGTTATTCTCTCCGGTTTCCGCCACGCCCGGCCATAGCACCGACATCGGGGCATTTCCACCTAGCAGGGAGCAGACGGCAATGACGCCTTCAACCTGGTCGAGTTCCTCCAGGCTGGGCTGTTCTAGCAAGCGAAAGACGTCTTCACCGGCCGGTTGCGTGTCTTCGCGGACCTCATAGCCCACCCCAGCAAAAACCTCGTTGATGCGCGTGGTGGCCTGTCGCTGCGGGTACTGGCCGGTCAGGGTGCCGCGGCGGGAGTCCGCATAGGTTTCCGAAGGCACCCACGTGTTTTTAAAACGAACGCCGCGCAGTGCGGTTTCCGGCGCATGGTCAAAGGTCGCAAGAGTGATATCCATGGACTCAATTCTAGGCTTGCCGACGCCCCCTTCGGCCAACTTTGCTTAGTGATATTGGTGAGCGGACGCTCGCCGAGACGATTCAACGATTTCGTCCCTATAAATCGCCTATTTCGTCGACGGTCGCGGTGGTTTAAATGGACGAAATCGTTGAAAGTAGCTTCCTAAGGGGAGCTGGCGCTAATCGAGCTCCAGCCCCTCGATACCGTGCACCGTCACGGTCTCTGAGAGAGGCGCGCGGCCTGGGGCCGTATTAAAGACTGGGCTAGATTCATCGGCCGTACCAAAGGTGATGGCGGTGACCAGCTTGTAGTCCTCGTCCACGCCGAGGAATTCGCGTGCGGTTGGCGCAATTAGGGAAATCATGCCCTGCGGGATGCCGTGATAACCGTGTGCCTCCAGGGAAAGCAGGAAGTTTTCGGTGTAGGTTCCCTGGTCAAAGGCGGCACGGATGCGGTCGCCCATCGGTGGGATAAAAAGAAGTACCGCATGCGGCGCGCCAAAGAAGCGCAGGTTTTCTCGGACGAACTCCACGCGGCCTTCTTTATCCTCGCGCTCAATGCCCAGCAGCCCGTACATTTTGGCGGCCAGTTCTTGGGAACGCTGGGGATGGATGCCCTCACCATAATCGGTGGTGAAGTCCGGGCTGAGGCCGTTGGTGTCGAATTCCTTAATCAGCGCGGCGCTGAGCTCTTTGAGCTTTTCTCCGCCCACCACGTGGACGTTCCACGGCTGGGTATTGGAGTTGGACGGTGCGGATTGAGCGTCCTCCAAGACCTGCTTGATGTCTTCTACCGGCATGGGGTCTGGCAGAAACGCGCGAGGCGAATGACGGTTGCGGATAAACTCCGAATACTTATTGGTTGAAGTCATGCGCGCCACCCTACACTTCGTTGCACGCGTACGCCGTTTACCATGAGTAGCCAGCGATGATGGATGCAAAACAGAAAATCGCCCACCTGAAAGATGGGCGATACGTGGAGGGAATGACGGGAATCGAACCCGCGTCTTCAGCTTGGAAGGCTGAGGTATTAGCCACTATACGACATTCCCACAGCGCGCTATTGAAACGCTGCGCCATACTTTAGCGCACGCGGCGGCAAAAATGAAAATAGGGAACTAGGCTGGCGCCCGAGCCGTTGTTATAAGCGGAACGGCCCTACCAATAGAAAGCGATGATCATAGTGGTAATTTTGCTCCTTGTGCTGGCAGTGGGTGGAGGCGCGTGGTTTATGTCTTCGCGCAACTCGCAAAAACGCCGCGAGGAACGAGAAGCACAGCAATTGGCCGATGCGCAAGCAGATGCTCGCCGGTGGATTGAACGCCTGGGTGGACAGGTAATGCAGATTTCTGGCACCGATTCTGCCTCCCAGCAGGCAATGGCCGATGCATCCGAGCGCTTTACTGCGGCTAACTCAGCAATTTCGCGCGCCACCACCGCAAAGCAGGCAAACCTAGCGCGTGAGTCCGCTCTGGAAGGCATGCACTATGTGAATGCCGCGCGCGAGATTATGGGCATGAACCCGGGCCCAGAGTTGCCACCGCTCGAGGGGCAGCGCGCCGCCGGCAAGGTAACGGAAAGGCGCACGGTGGAAGCGAATGGTCAGCAGATTACGGCCTCGCCGTATGCCTCCGCGGATACCCCGAACTACTACCCAGGCGGAACCGTCGCAGGGCGCCCAGTTCCGGCAGGGTGGTACTCGCGTCCGTGGTGGGCCGATGCATTGCAGACCGGCGTGTGGATGGTTGGCTACTCCATGATGTTTAATGCCCTGTTCTCCGGTATGTCTGGCATTGGTTATTCCGCGGCCGCTGCTGAAAGCGGCGACTGGGGCGGTGGTGACGGCATGGGCGATGCTGGCGACATGGGCGGTGACGCTGGCGACGCTGGCGACATGGGCGGTGGCGATGACGGCGGCGGCCTGTTTGACGGCCTTGGCGATGGCGATGGCGGTGGATTCTTTGACGGAATGTTTGATTTCGACTTCGATTTCTAGCCGATAGGCTGTCAAAATCGTCCTCTGTGCTGCGTTGATTCCATTAAGTGGGGGCCCGTTTAGGAGATTTAAAACGGACACGGTACACTGTCTCAGGTATGCAACGCAGCCAAGGTAACTTGGTGGCCTACATACGGGGCGTGGCGCAGTTTGGTAGCGCACCTGCTTTGGGAGCAGGGGGTCGCAGGTTCAAATCCTGTCGCCCCGACGTATGGGGGTCTGGAAATGCCCTAATAAGGATTTCCGGACCCCCTTTAAGTTTATGTACGTAAAACAATGAAGCCAGGGAGATTCACTCGTGAAGACCACCGTAGACAAGCTGAGCGATACCCGCGTTAAGCTCACCGTCAACGTTCCGTTTGCGGAGCTGGACCAGGAAATCGATCAAGCTTACGCGGCAATCGCGCAGCAGGTTTCTATTCCAGGTTTCCGTAAGGGCAAGGCACCGCGCCAGCTTATTGACGCTCGCTTCGGCCGCGGCCCCATCCTGGAGCAGGTTGTCAATGACATGCTGCCTTCCCGCTACGAGCAGGCAGTCAAGGAAAACGATCTGAAGGTCATCGGTCAGCCGGACGTTGACATTTCCAAGATCGAGGACAAGGACTTCGTAGAGTTCACCGCAGAGGTTGATATCCGCCCTGAGTTCGAGATTCCGGACTTCTCCAAGATCTCCGTTACCGTCCCAGCCCTAAAGGCTGACGAAGAGGACGTCGACAAGGCTCTGGAGGAGCTGGCAGAGCGCTTCGGTGAGCTCAAGGACACCAAGCGCAAGATGAAGACCGGCGACTACGCCATCATCGACATCACCGCTGAAATTGACGGCGAGAAGATCGAAGACGCTTCCACCGAGGGCCTGTCCTACCGCATTGGCGACGATGACCTTATCAAGGGTCTGGATACCGCCCTGCGCGGCATGAAGACCGGTGAGGATAACGAGTTCACCTCCACCATCCAGTCCGGTGAGCACAAGGACGAAGAGGCCACCATCAAGGTCCATGTCCAGCAGTCCAAGGAGCGCAAGCTGCCGGCTATGGACGATGAGTTCGCTCAGATGGCTTCTGAGTTCGACACCATGGACGAGCTGCGTGAATCCACCAAGACCCAGGTGGAGGAGACCAAGAAGGCTGAGCAGGCTGCACAGATCCGCGATGAGGTTCTGAAGTCCGCACTGTCCGAGGTTGAATTCGAACTCCCGCAGTCCGTAGTGGACGAGCAGGCTCACTCCCAGCTGCACCAGATCCTGGGCCAGCTGGCTCACGATGAGAAGGCACTGGCTCAGCTCCTTGAGGCACAGGGCACCTCCCGCGAAGAGTTTGATAAGCAGACTCGCGAGCAGGCAGAAGAGTCCGTCCGCACCCAGCTGTTCCTTGACGCCGTAGCCGAGAAGGAAGAGCCGGAAGTTTCCCAGCAGGAGCTGACCGACCACATCCTGTTCACCGCTCAGTCCTACGGCATGGACCCGAACCAGTTCATTCAGCAGCTGCAGTCCAACGGCCAGATCGCAAACCTCTTCTCTGACGTGCGCCGTGGCAAGGCACTGGCTGCCGCTATCTGCCGCACCACCGTCAAGGATGAAGAGGGAAACGACGTGGACGTTGACCAGTACTTCGGTGAAATCGAAGAAGAGGACGCTGCAGAAGCTTCCGAGGAGAAGTAATCTCCCGCTTGTAACGCGCTGCTGCCACATGTGTGGTGGCGAGCGCGCATGAAACCCCGGATTCAGGTAACTCAAGGATGAGCCTGAATCCGGGGTTTGTGTCATTGTGAACGCCCTCTAGGAGTCTTTGAGTACTTCGAAGAGGGCATTGGGGTTGCCCGCAAATCGTGGACACGTAGTGGGGCTACCTAGTGCTTAGGCAGCTATTTCTTTTCTACTGGTGGTTAGACCAATGTGGTTTTCGAAGTCGACGGGACTGACCATCCCTAGTGCAGAGTGCCGGCGCCGACGGTTGTAAACGACTTCCATCCAGTAGGCAACGGCCTTGCGCGCAGCATCACGGGTTGGCCAACGCTTACGGTCGTAGAACTCGGTTTTAAGCGTCGACCAGAACGACTCAGCCATCGCGTTATCAAAGCACACACCAGTACGCCCCACAGACTGAGCAATGCCCAGGTTATGGCAGACTTCCCAGAGCTTCTCGCTGGTAAATTGCGTTCCGCGGTCAGCGTGGAACACCAGCCCATCAGGAACGTCACCGCGCAGTGTATATGCCATCCGCAGGGCCCGTTCGACCAGGCATGTATCTTGAACGCTATCCATCGCCCAGCCCAGCACCCTGCGGGAATGGCCGTCGCGGACCGCACACAAGTACAACCATCCCTCGCTGGTGCGTAGGTAGGTAATATCCGACATCCACACTCGGTTGAGCTCACCAGTATCAAACATGCGCTTGACCAGGTCAGGAAGAGCTGACTTACGCTTGGATTGAATCGTTGTCACCGGGACAAAGGCACGCGGTGAAATCCCTTCAATGCCCATCATGCGCATCCGCTTAGCCACAGTCTTGCGATTCAGGGTGATCTGGTAGCGCTCGGTAAGTTCTGCGGTGATCCGCGGAGCACCATAAACCTCATCGGAGTCTTTCCAAATCTGATGAATCTTTCGGTCAACGCCATCGTAAAATGCAGCACGATCATTTTCGCCAGATAGTCGCTTCTGCTGCGTATCAGCCCATTTGTAGTATCCAGACCGAGACACTTTTAATAGCCGTGCCATGCGTTTGATGCTGTAGTTTGCCTTCTCCTGCTGCATCAATTCGAACTTTTCTGCTCGCGTTGCTTCGCGGCGAAGAAGGCTGTCGCTTTTGACAAGAACTCATTATCCATCTTGGCTTCCGCCAACTCACGGCGCAGACGAGCATTCTCAGCACGAAGATCCGCCTCACTCATCCCATCCGAGGCCCCTCGGCGTTCACGCTCGAGTTTGACCCACCGGCCTAAAAGCCCGGCGGAGACGCCAATCTCCTTAGCCACATGAGCGATCGGGCGCTCTGACTCGATTACCAAGTTCGCGGCTTCACGCCGGTACTCCGGCGTGTACTTCTTGCGCTGTTGACTCACAATGAACATCCTCTCCTACGGACACAAGATCCGCACAAATAGGGTGTCCACTAAACGAGGGTAACCTCAGCATGATGTGTGTTGGCTGGGGATACCGCTAGCCGTTCTTGGCTCTAAAGGCCTCGTCGGTCAACTGCAGGAAGCGCATAACGTAATCCTTGACAAAGTCTGCGGTACGTTGATTGAGATGTCCGGACTCTTCGAAAAGGGTGGGGGATTGGCCCAGAAATACTTCGGGCTGACCAGGGAGCGGCATGTCGAAGTAGGACAGAGCGAGGCGAAGGTTCTTCTGTGAACTGTAGCCGCCCATGCGGCCTACAGAGTGGCTAATGATACCTACGGGAAGGTTCTTCCACGCCACATCTGAGTTGGGTTTAGAGCCGATGTCCACTGCGTTTTTGAGGCAGGCAGGGATAGTGCGGTTGTTCTCTGGCGTAATGAAGAGGATCCCGCTCGAGTTCTTGATGGTCTCGCGAAAGGTGGTGTACTCAGCCGGAGTGGGCTTGTCCGTGACGGCGGGGTCATCGTAGTCGAAGTCATAGAGCGGCAAGTCACGGATTTCCACGATGTTTGCCTCGTAGCCTTCAGGGATCATCGTGAGCACCTCGTGTGCAATCTTGCGTGCAAATGACTCTCGGCGCAGGCTGCCGACGATAACGCTGATATGTGGGGTGGTCATGGTAAACCTTCTTTCTTAGTTGGGTGTAGGGAGACGTGGTCAAGGGAGAAAAGGCTTGCAGCCAAAGGCCGGTGGTGGGCCGGCAGCGTGGGCGGCGGTGAGGAAGCCATCTACTTTGTCTCCTTCTTCATGGCGGAAGTACAGTTCGATGAGTCCTAGAAGCCCCCCGAGGACGGCCTCTCGTGCGGCGGATGTATTCAACAGCCGCATGGCTGCGGGTTGGTTTCCTTCGCGGATGGCTTCAAACAGCGCGATGGTCTCAAGCCAGCTTCCTTGGTCCGGTCGCGGAAAAGGTTTAGAAATCCCAGTCATCATCACTCGTTTCTTCAGCAGTACCAATGACATAGGAGGAACCAGATCCGGAGAAGAAGTCATGGTTCTCATCTGCTCCGGGGGCTAGGGCCGCGAGGATTTCTGGGTTCACTTCCGTTTCTTCGGGCGGGAAATAATCCGGGTAGCCCAAATTCATGAGTGCCTTATTGGCGTTATAGCGAACGAACACGGCTACATCATCCATGAGTCCCAAAGGCTCATATAGCTCGCCGGAATAGTCCAGCTCTAGTGCATAAAGCTCTTCTAGCAAAGAAATGGTGAAATCATGCATCTCCTTCTGCCGTAGCGGGGTCGTGGATTCCAGACCACGCTGATATTTGTAACCCGAGTAGTAGCCGTGCACTGCCTTGTCACGCAGAATGAGGCGGATCATGTCTGCCGTATTTGTCAGGGTGGCGTGGACAGAAAAGTGCAAGGGAAGATAGAAACCCGCGTAGAGAAGCAGCGAGGAAAGCAACGTCGATGACACCTTGCGTTTGAGTGGATCCGGCCCAAAATAGTGCGCGAGAACTTTCTTGGCGCGTGCCTGGAGAAGGTCGTTATTCACCGCCCAGCGGTATGCTTCATCAATTTCCTTTGTACTGCTCAGGGTAGAAAACACTGAAGAGTATGAACGGGCATGGACTGACTGCATGAACGCGATGTTGGTATACACGGCCTCCTCGTGTTCGGTGCGGGCATCTTGAATCTGACAGATTTCACCCACGGTGGCCTGGACAGTATCCAGGGTGGTGAGTCCCGTGAACACCCGCATGGTGAGGTTGCGTTCCTCGGGTGTCATCTTCTGCCACGCCGGGAGATCATTAGAAAGCGGGACCTTCTCTGGCAACCAAAAGTTGGTGGTTAGACGGTTCCACACTTCAAGATCCTTGTCATCGCTCACCCGGTTCCAATTGATGGCGCGGATGCGGGCTGAAGGATCATGCCGGTAGCTCGGCGGAGTAACTGAAATGCTGGTTAGTTCAGCACTATTCGATGTTGACGACATAGCTTCTTTCTTTCTGAGTGAGTGGTTGTGGACAAGGGGGAGGACCGTGCTCCTACAAAGCACAGGAGACGCAGCCTTCGACCTCGGTTCCTTGGAGCGCGGATTGGCGTAAACGGATGTAGTAGAGGGTCTTGATTCCGGCTTTCCAGGCATAGATTTGTGCCTTGTTGATGTCCCGCGTGGTGGTATCAGCGGTAAAGAACAAGGTCAGGGAAAGCCCTTGGTCCACGTGTTGGGTGGCCATGGCGTAGGTGTCGATGATTTTTTCGTATCCCACGGCGTAGGAGTCATCGAAATACTCCAGGTTGTCGTTGGTCATTTCCGGCGCGGGGTAGTACACGCGCCCCAAGCGGCCTTCCTTGCGTATTTCAATTTTGGAGGCAATTGGGTGGATGGACGCGGTGGAGTCATTGATGTAGGAAATTGATCCAGTGGGTGGAACTGCCTGCAAGTAGGCGTTGTAGATGCCGTCTTGCATCACTTGATTCTTGAGCCGTAGCCAATCCTCGCGTTGAGGGATCTGCACGCCTGCTTCGTGGAAGAGCTGTTTTACGTGTTCAGTGGCTGGCGCCCAGTCTTGGTCGATGTATTTGTCAAAGTAGGCGCCAGTGGCATAGGTGGATTCTTCGAAGCCTGTGAATCGTTGACCTTTTTCAACCGCGAGTGCATGGGATGCGCGGAGCGCATGGTAGGTCACCGTGAGGAAATAGATATTTGTAAAGTCCAGTGCCTCGGCGCAGCCATAAGGAATACGCTGTGAAGCAAGGAAGCCGTGGAGATTCATTTGGCCCAGACCAATGGCATGCATGGAAGCATTTCCGTGAGCGATGGAGGGAACAGCTTCGATATTCGTCAGGTCTGAAACCTTCGTGAGGGCACGCACTGCGGTTTCGACGGTCTCCCCGAAGTCCGGCGATTCAAAAGCCTTCGCAATGTTGAGCGAACCTAGATTGCAGGAAATATCCTGGCCAACAGTGGTGTAGTCACCCGAAGCTCCGTAGGTCGATGGCGTGTTGACCTGGAGGATTTCGCTACACAGGTTGGACATATTGATATGTCCTTTGAGGGGATTAGCGCGGTTGACCGTATCCTCAAAGAGGATGTAGGGGTATCCGGATTCAAACTGAAGCTCAGCCAGCGTGGTGAAAAACTCGCGGGCCTTAATGGTCGTGTGAGAGATTCGCGGATTGGCAACCAGCTCGTCGTAGTACTCGGTGATGGACATGTCAGACATGGCTACGCCGTACTCGCGAGCGATGTCATACGGGCTAAAAAGATGCATATCCTTGTTCTCTTTGGCCAGACGGAAGGTTATATCTGGAATAACAACCCCCAGCGAAAGAGTCTTGATGCGGACTTTCTCATCGGCATTTTCCCGCTTGGTATCCAGGAAGCGAAGAATATCTGGATGGTGCGCATGCAGGTAGACGGCTCCAGCGCCCTGCCGGGAGCCCAATTGGTTGGCATAGCTGAAGCTATCTTCGAGAATCTTCATGACTGGGACTACGCCGGAAGCCTGGTTCTCAATCTTTTTGATCGGGGCTCCGGATTCGCGCAGATTGCTCAGCAACAGGGCCACTCCACCACCGCGCTTTGATAGTTGCAGTGCAGAGTTCACGCAGCGGCCAATGCTCTCCAAATTGTCTTCGATTCGCAGGAGGAAGCAGGAGACCATTTCGCCGCGCTGGGCTTTGCCTGCGTTGAGAAAAGTAGGGGTGGCGGGCTGGAAGCGTCCGGTCATGATGTCATCCACCAGCTTTTCTGCGAGCTCTTCGTCGCCCTGTGCAAGGTATAAAGCTGTGGTGGCGACGCGTTCTTCGTAGCCTTCTAGGAATCGGGAGCCATCAAAGGTTTTCAGTGCATATGAAGTGAAGAACTTAAATGCGCCGAGGAAGGTGCGGAACTGATGCTTAACTCGATGTGCTCTGTCGTACATGGCGCACAGAAAGGCGTCATCATAAAGCTCAAGGAAATCCCGCTCGTAGTACTCGTTATCAACCAACCATTCCAAGCGCTGCTTGGTGGAATCGAACTGATGCATGCGGGGAGCGACATGGTGTGTGACATAGTCTTGTGCTGCCTGAATGTCCTTGTCAAACTGGATTTTTCCAGAAGCGTCGAACAAGTTCAGCTGCGCGTTGAGTGCGTGGTAGCTCTTGCGCTTGCCGACACCGCCGGCATTGTCTGCTGAAGCGGTGCGGGGCGTAGCGCCAATAGTCTGTGTGGGGGTGGCATCAAGAGGCCACATTGTGTTTTCCAATCTGTGTGATGCGGATGTGTTCTTCATCTTGTGGGGGATTAATGGGGTGTCATCGTTAGCTGCTTTTGCTGCTTCCAAAACTTCTGAAGGCCCTGCTTTACGGCGGCGATGTCCTTCTGGGTGCCGAGAAGCTCGAAGTGATACAGCTCCGGTACGTGGCACTTGGCGGAAATGATGCGTCCGGCGACGCAGTAAGCACTTCCGAAGTTGGTATTCCCTGAGGTAATAACGCCCCGGATAAAGGAGCGGTTGATTGGGTCATTGAGGAAGTCGATGACCTGTTTGGGGACTGCGCGTTTGAGCGAGCCGCCGCCGTAGGTGGGAACGATGAGTACGTACGGGTGTGAAACCTGGATCATCCCGGTTTTCTTGGGGCGCAGTGGAATGCGCACCGCGGGTCTATCTAAGCGTTCGACGAACCTTTTCGTGTTCTCTGAAACGCTGGAAAAGTACACCAAATCTGGTGAGTCTGACATGGCAATCCTGCTCATCCTGGCCTTAGCCATAAGTGGGGTAGGTGATATTCGAAAAGACTAACTACGTAATGCCGTAGTTGCAACTACGGTCTAACGTAGTTTTGAAAAGGGCAGGTGAGAGCAGGATTAATGCAAAGGGGAATGTCTAAAGGTTGTGGTGTGCTACAAACACTGCGTCGGTAGCTGGGCGTCCAAGTACTACCCACTGAGTGCCGCCGGCCACCTGTATTTCGAGAGAATCTGAAAAGGGCGCTCCCTCGCGCGTGCTAAGAACAGCCCCAGTGACAATGCCGCGCTCTTCAAGGAACTTCAGCAGTTGTGGGTCGGAATCAGAAATGCGTTCCACGGTCACCTGCGATTGTGCACCGCTGTCGGTGAGGCGATGCGCACTGGGGATGGTGATCTGTCCATCAACCGTAGGGATAGGATCGCCGTGCGGATCCCTAGTGGGGTAATCAAGGAACTTATCCACACGTTCTATGAGCATGTCAGACACCGCGTGTTCGAGATTTTCGGCTTCATTATGGACTTCGTCCCAGGTGTAGCCCAATGCTTGAACCAAAAAAGACTCAAGCAATCGGTGACGGCGCACCATGACCAATGCGTACTGCCTGCCAAGTTCGGTTAACTCCACAGAGCCATAGGGCGTGTGTGACACGAGCCCTTGCTTCGCCATTTTGCGCACTGCATCGGAAACCGAGGAGAGCTTGAGTCCCAGCTGTTTCGCTATAAGCGTGGCGGTAACGGGCTCGGATGACCATTCCTTTAGCCCCCAGATAGCTTTCAAATAGTTCTGGGTACTGGTGGACAGCTCGGAAACAGACATGAGTAAATGTTAACCCAGCTTCCGTGTGCGCCTTTGGCGCTGTGGCCCAACGCTCATAGCGAACAGAGGCCAAGTTTGAGAGGAATGCCGGTAAGGTGGGGCCAGTTAAAGCATTCTTCACTTGAAGGAGAACCACTAATGTCTGAGAAGATTTCAATGAACTCGTCGTCTACGGGTATGAATCTGAGCGATAGCGTGTACGAGCGCCTGTTGCGCGAGCGCATTATCTTCCTGGGAACCCAGGTCGATGATGAGATTGCGAACAAGCTGTGCGCCCAGATCCTCCTGCTGTCCGCCGAGGACCCCACTCGCGACATTTCGCTCTACATCAACTCCCCGGGTGGCTCTGTCACTGCGGGCATGGCTATTTATGACACCATGAAGTACTCGCCGTGCGATATTGCCACGTACGGCATGGGCCTGGCTGCCTCCATGGGTCAGTTCCTGCTTTCCGGCGGCACCAAGGGCAAGCGCTACGCTCTGCCGCACGCGCGCATTATGATGCACCAGCCTTCCGCTGGTGTCGGTGGTACCGCTGCGGATATCGCGATCCAGGCTGAGCAGTTTGCTCAGACTAAGCGCGAGATGGCCGAGCTCATTGCAGAGCACACCGGCCAGACTTTTGAGCAGATCACCAAAGACTCCGATCGTGACCGTTGGATGACCGCACAGCAGGCTAAGGACTACGGCATTGTTGACCATGTCATTGAGTCCGTTAACGGTCCGCTGAGCAACTAGGGAATAAGGAGAAAATCACTATGAATCAATCCCAGATGCCAAGTTCCCGCTACGTTCTGCCGTCCTTCATTGAGCAGTCCGCACAGGGCACTAAGGAAACCAACCCATACTCCAAGCTTTTTGAAGAGCGCATCATCTTCCTGGGGACCCAGGTGGATGATACTTCCGCCAATGACATCATGGCGCAGTTGCTAGTCCTGGAAAGCCAAGACCCGGACCGTGACATCACCATGTACATCAACTCGCCGGGTGGTTCCTTTACCGCGCTGATGGCTATTTATGACACCATGCGCTACGTGCGTCCTGACGTTCAGACCGTGTGCTTGGGCCAGGCTGCTTCCGCAGCAGCAGTGCTCCTAGCTGCGGGGGCACCGGGCAAGCGCGCAGCGCTGCCAAACTCCCGCGTGCTTATCCACCAGCCGGCGACCCAGGGTACCCAAGGCCAGGTTTCTGACTTGGAGATCCAGGCCGCCGAGATTGAGCGCATGCGTAAGCTGATGGAAACCACCCTGTCTGAGCACACTGGTCGTACCGCTGAGCAGATCCGCATTGACACTGACCGCGATAAGATTCTGACCGCTCAGGAGGCCGTCGAATACGGCATCATCGATACGGTCTTTGATTACCGCAAGCTCAATGCATAATTTGGAATAACGCTTTCCACGTGGCCCCTGCCATTCAACCGGCACTCCGGTTGCATGGCAGGGGTTTTCTGCTTTTAAAGCAGAGAAGGGGTGTCCTGTTGGCTCGCGCTGCACCCGAAGGGGGGTATCTCTCTTCATACAATTTCTGCAGGTCGTTAGGTTAATTTCTATCGTGCGACACTAAACCTATAATGGTCGATTTGTGATTTAGACCTCTAAGTGGTCATATATTTTTATGGAGAAACACACATCTGACGCGGCGGCCCAGGCTGCTGCGCCCACACCGCAGAGCGGCGAACGTACATTCTTTGGCCACCCATGGGGCTTGGCCAACCTCTTTGGCGTGGAAATGTGGGAGCGATTTAGCTTCTACGGTATGCAGGCACTTGTCTTGCTGTACATGTATTACGCCACTACCGATGGCGGTCTTGGTCTAGACCGCGCGGACGCGACGTCCATCGTGGGTGCCTATGGCGGCTTGGTGTACATGGCTTGCTTGTTGGCTTCCCTTGTTGCCGACCGAGTCTTGGGTGCAGAGCGCACTTTGTTTTATTCGGCCGTTCTGGTCATGGCTGGTCACCTCGCCTTGGCATTTATCCCCGCGGTAACTGGTTTGGCCATTGGTCTTGTCCTCATTGCGGTTGGTTCCGGTGGCGTTAAGACCACTGCGCAGGTTGTGCTTGGCTCCATGTACTCCCGCGATGACCCGCGCCGCGATGGTGGTTTCTCCATCTTCTATATGGGCGTTAATATCGGCGCGCTTGTTGGTCCGCTGCTCACCACCGCGCTGTGGGGCTGGCAGGGTTTCCATTGGGGTTTCGGTATTGCAGCAATTGGCATGGCGCTCGGCCTGATCCAGTATTCGCTCATGCGCAAGACCACCATTAAGGATGCGGGGCACGAGGTTCCAAACCCGGCTAGCCGGAAGCAATTGCTCATGGGTGTGGTGGTAGTTGCAGCCATCATCGTGGTTATGGTGGTGGCATTGGCTACCGGCGCTATTCAGGTTGATTGGCTGTCCAATATTGTCACCGCGGTTGCTCTGGTTGCAGCAATCTATCTGTGGGCACAGATGTATACCTCGAAGTTGGTGACCCGCGAGGAAAAGAACCGCCTGTTGGGCTTTATTCCGATGTTTATTTCCGGTGTTTTGTTCTTCGGAATCTTCCAGCAGCAGTTTACGGTGATGACGATTTATTCGGATGTGCGCCTGGACCGCCACATGTTTGGCTGGGAAATCCCGCCATCACTGGTGCAGTCCATTAACCCGATCTTTATTGTTATTTTCTCCGCTGTCTTCGCAACGATGTGGACGAAGCTAGGGGATAGGCAGTGGTCCACCCCAGTAAAGTTCGGCGTAGCCAATATCGTCATCGGCATCTCCTTGTTCTTCTTCCTTCCTTTCTCGGGTGCGGAAGCGAACTCCACCCCGATGTTTGTCATCGTTTTCATCCTCTTCCTTTTCACCATGGCGGAGCTCCTTCTTTCGCCGGTGGGCAATGCGCTTGCCACCAAGGTGGCGCCGGTGGCATTCCCGTCCCGCATGATGGCGGTGTGGATGATGGCGGTGGCTATGGGTACCTCGCTGGCCGGCTCCTTGGCTAGCTTCTATAACCCGGATGATGCAGGCGCGGAGAATACCTTCTTCATCTCCCTTGGTGTTGTATCCATCGTGTTGGGTGCCATCCTGCTTGTTCTAAGCCGCTGGGTGGTAAAGAAGTTCTCTACCTTCCGCTAGGCGCTGTAAAGCACCCTTAAATGGGAGGTATGTCGGCGTGATGTTGGCATACCTCCCTAAGTGGTTTTTATCACTCGGGTTAAGCGGGGGCAGGTGGGGGTATTTAATTGGCATTAGCTGGGGAATTTTTATCCCTTCGGAATCCTCTTGGGCTCGATTCTGAGCCCCAGCAGGTTAACAAAAGGTTAACCAAAGGAAATATTAAAGAAAAGCAATTGTCTGCGGATAGGCGCAGGAGTAATCTGCATTTCGTCCGCGACGTGTGAAGGCGCCGCAGATGCATACCGTGTTCATCTTTTCTTTCCAAGGGGCCAAC
This sequence comes from Corynebacterium sp. ACRPE, assembly GCF_022347435.1. NCBI lineage: Bacteria > Bacillati > Actinomycetota > Actinomycetes > Mycobacteriales > Corynebacteriaceae > Corynebacterium > Corynebacterium sp. ACRPE. The sequence continues at coordinate 46,083 of NZ_JAKRNA010000003.1, forward strand.
GCTGTGACAGCGACTCTGATTATCCTCGGCATTGTGGTGGTAACCGCCCTTGCCTTTGACTTTACGAACGGATTTCATGACACTGCCAACGCGATGGCTACGTCCATTGCCACCGGTGCTTTGAAGCCTTTTACTGCGGTAGCCATCTCCGCAGTGCTTAACCTTGTGGGTGCCTTCCTTTCGGTCAATGTTGCTGCGACCGTCGCAAAAGGCATTGTTAACCTTGATTCCTACGACCTGTCTGGCGCCGCCGCTGATACCGACGGCCAGGCACTGTTGATGGTCGTCTTCACTGGCCTTATCGGCGGCATCATCTGGAACCTGTTCACCTGGTTGCTGGGTATGCCGTCCAGTTCCTCCCACGCCTTGTTCGGTGGCCTTATTGGTGCCGCCTTCGCTGCGATGGGCTCGGCTGGCGTGGAGTGGTCCTCCATTGCCGGCAAGATCATTATCCCGGCCGTTGCCTCGCCTATCATCGCGGCGCTGGTTTCGGCGTGTGCCACGTTCCTTATCTACTGGGTAACCAACACCATCCCGAATAAGGCTAAGAACGAGCACTTCCGCCACGGTCAGATCGTCACCGCGTGCCTGGTGTCCTTGGCGCACGGCGCTGGCGATGCACAGAAGACCATGGGCGTTATCTTCCTGGCACTGGTTGCCTCTGGGCATGCGGTTGCTGACGCCCGCATTCCAACCTGGGTTATCGTTTCTTGTGCTGTGGCTATCGCGGCCGGCACCATGTCCGGCGGCTGGCGCGTTATCCGCACCCTGGGCAAGGGGCTGGTGGAGATTGAGTCCCCACAGGGCATGGCCGCTGAAGCTACTTCTGCAGCCATCATCCTAACCTCTGCTACCGGTGGTATGGCGCTCTCCACCACCCACGTGTCCACCGGTTCCATTATGGGTACCGGCCTGGGGCGCCGCGGTGCTGAGGTTCGCTGGGGTGTTGCCATGCGCATGGTGTCCGCATGGCTCATTACCTTGCCGTGTGCTGCGTTCGTGGGCTTTGCTACCTGGTGGTTGGCACACGGCGTCTCCTCCTTTACCAACGTCGCAACCGGTGCCATCGTGGACTTCGTCTTGCTGCTGGCAATGGCCGCGCTCATTGTCATCCGTTCCCGTATGAACCCGGTGGATGCTTCCAACGTCAACAATGACTGGGATCCAAACGCCGAGTCCGTGGATTCCTCCATGGGTGCGGGCTCTGACCGCAAGGAGCCAGTTGCTGCCGGCGCCGCACCAGTGTCCGCTACCAATGCGGAGGATGCCTCCGCGCCGTCTATTGCTCAAGAGGAGCGCTAAACCATGACTGCTGCAGAAATCTTCCAGTCCCTCATTCACGTTGCTGGCTTGGCGTTGGTCTTCGGCGCTGGCATTCCGCTACTTTTCTCCTTGGGTATGCGGTGTATGACCGGTGACCCCATTCGCGACGACAACGGCGTCGTTGTTGGCGATACCCCCGCAAGCGCTCAGATGAAGGTGCTTGGCTGGACTGTCTATGCGGTGCTGGCCGTAGTTATCCTGGTGGCCATCATGTGGATTGCCCGCGATACGCTGGATCACTACTTTGGCTTCACGCCGTTTGGTGACCTCTAAGTCATTGTCCTTCCTTGGGGGGATAAACCTCTCATGTGGTGCGCGGCACACTTTCCGTAAGTTAACAAAAGGTTAACTTAAAGCGACTAAAGGGTTGCTTGGTGGAGGTGTGCCGCGTATATTCTTCTCTATCAAACAGAGAGAAAGCCACATGGAGGTGTGAGAAATGAACAAGATGCGTACTTTGCTCGACGGCATCGCTGATGCGTTCAAGGGCTCCACCACTGGTACCGGGCTGGACACTGTGTCGGGTGCTCCGGTTCGTGCTTTGGTGGCAGAATCCCTGCTTGACGCTGATAAGACCCCCGCTACGACTAAGGACGTTGCAGAGGCGCTAGAAACCGTCACCGGTCATGCACCGGATGAACTTGAGATGCTCGATGCAGAACTTTTCCTGCTCGACTTCGACTGGCTGCAGTAAGCAGCAAATGAATGAAATCCCACGAGGCCCCTCGCCGCACACTGTGTAGCAAGGGGCCTCGTGCTTTGTGCACATGGGGGGCGTCGGCAAGCGCGGCTAATCGCGCGGCGGCAGTATAGCCTCGGGAGTCTCGGGCAAGAGCTGACCGCCATCTATGACGAGGGTTTGGCCGGTGATGTAGCCCGCCTCTTCCGAAGCCAGGAAGGCCGCTGCGTTGCCAATATCGCGTGGGGCGCCCAGGCGGTGCAGCGGTACCGAGCGCGTCATTTGATCGAGGTACTCCTGGCCTTGGGCCTCGAGGCCCTCGGTGAGGATATTGCCTGGGAGGACCCCGTTGATGGTGATGCCATCGCGGGCCACCTCGAGCGCGGCCGAGCGCATAAACCCCTGCTGGGCGGCTTTGGAGGCGCCGTAGTGGGCCCAACCGGGAAAGCCCGTGTGCGAGCCGGTGATAGATGTGGTGATGACGATTCGTCCATAGCGGCGTTGCTTGAGGTAGGGGAGCGCCTCTTGGACCACCTTGAAAGTGCCGTGGGTGTTGATGGCAAACATCGCCTCCCACTTATCATCGGTCATCTCTGCCAGCGGGCAGTTGGGAAAGACGCCAGCATTGGAGCACACAATGTCGAAGCCGCCGTGCTCGGCAGTGACCTGGCGGTACATGTCCTTAACCGAAGCGCGGTCGGTGACGTCCACGCGAATGGCGCTGGCACCCAACTCCTTAGCGGTAGCGGTGGCGTGGTCTAAGTCGATATCGGCGATGATGACGGTGGCGCCGGCCTCCCGCAGCGAGGCGACGATGCCGCGGCCAATGCCGGAGGCGCCGCCGGTGACAACGGCTACCCGGCCTGTGAGATCGAACATGATGCTCCTGTTCCTAAAAGGGGTGGGATGAGGGTGATTTCACCTTCTAGTTTAGGCCGCAGGAGCAGGAAGGGCCTGGGAAATTCGCCACGCGGGAGGGAATGAATGAAGGGCCTGTCGGGTTGATTTACTAAGGTAGAAACAGATGAAGATTAAGCCGCTCGGAAGGGTAGAATCGTCCTTCCAACTGTGGATAGCGGTACGAAAAGCGAGTGTGAAAGAACTTAATGGCACGTATGCAAGAAAGCGCTGACCTGCTCAAGTGTTCCTTTTGTGGCAAGAGTCAGAAGCAGGTGAAAAAGCTCATCGCCGGCGGCGGTGTCTACATCTGCGACGAGTGCATCGAGCTATGCAATGAGATCATCGAAGAGGAACTGGGCCAAGAGCAGGCGCAAGAATCCTCCGATGCAGAGGTGCGCCTGCCCCGACCCTCGCAGATTTCCGCCTTCCTAGACAAATATGTCATTGGCCAAGACAAGGCCAAGCGCGTGTTGTCTGTGGCGGTGTATAACCACTACAAGCGCATCAAGGCCGAAGAGTCGGCCGCGTTGGAGGCCCGCCGCAAGAAGGCCGAGGGCGATGAAGTAGAAATCTCTAAGTCCAATATCTTGATGTTGGGCCCCACCGGTTCCGGTAAGACCTACCTGGCGCAGACCTTGGCCCGGCTTCTCGATGTCCCCTTTGCCATCGCCGATGCCACCAGCCTCACCGAGGCCGGCTATGTGGGTGAAGATGTGGAAAATATCCTCCTGAAGCTGCTGCAGGCCGCGGACTTTGACGTGGAGCGTGCCCAGCGCGGCATCATCTACGTCGACGAGGTGGACAAGATTTCCCGCAAGTCGGAGAACCCGTCCATTACCCGCGACGTGTCCGGCGAGGGCGTGCAGCAGGCCCTGCTGAAAATCCTGGAAGGCACCGTGGCGGCCATCCCGCCGCAAGGCGGGCGCAAGCACCCGAACCAGGAGTTTATCCAGCTGGATACCTCCAATATTTTGTTCATCGTCGCCGGCGCTTTCGCTGGGCTGGACCAAGTCATTGCGGATCGCGTGGGCAAGAAGGGCGTGGGCTTTGGCGCCAACCTGGATACCAAGGACGAGCGCGAAAAGGTTGACCTCTTCTCCCAGGTGCGCCCCGAGGACCTAGTGAAGTTCGGTCTTATCCCCGAGTTCATCGGCCGCCTGCCGGTCGTGGCCACGGTGGATAACCTGGACCGTGAATCCCTGGTCAAGGTGCTTACCGAGCCCAAGAACTCCCTGGTTAAGCAGTACAGCCGCCTCTTTGAGATGGATGACTGCGAATTGGACATCGAGCCGGCGGCATTGGATGCCATCGCGGAGCTCGCCTTGGAGCGCAAGACGGGTGCGCGTGGCCTGCGCGCCATCATGGAAGAGCTTTTGGTCCCAGTCATGTACGACCTGCCAGACCGCGAGGATATTGCCACGGTACACATCACGTCGGAGTGCGTGACCGAGGGAGCGGAGCCGCAGTTTAGCTATAAGGATGAGGCAAAGGAATCCGCTTAAGCCGGCGCTATTACTCCTCGTTGTAGATATCCTGCGGGGAGGCCTCGTCGCCTTCCTTGGTATCGAACGAGGACGAGGTGAGGTAGGACTCGTGGCCTGAGTCCGGAATATTGGCGGTCAAAAACGCCAGCACAGCATCGACGGTGAGCCTATGCATGCCGTCGATATTTTCTTGGGTATTGAAGTTCACGCCCAGCATGTTTTCCACCATCACCTGGTTTGTCACGCGGTAAACCGTCAACGAGGAAATCAGGGTGAAGATGTCATTGGCGGAAATGCCCGGGCGGAAGGCGCCGGCGTCTTGGCCCAAGAGCAGCAGGCGGTCAAGGTGGAGGGCTACCCCGGCGACGTCGGCAATAGCCTGCTGTGCCGGGTCCACAATCTGCTGGTTAGTTTCCCATACCAGCATGCGAATGGCCTCCGGGTTGGCTACGCGCTCGCGGAAGAGCCAATCCACCAACTTGCGCACGCCTTCGACCGGAACTGCGGTATCGATTTCCAGGGCATCCTCAGGTGGATTAAGGCGCTGCGCGGCGGTGCTCAGCGCACGCAGGTACAAGCCCTTCTTATCGCCAAAGTGGTAATGAATCATGCGCTTGGACATGCCGGATTCTTGGGCGATGGTCTCTAGCTTGGTTTCTGTAAAGCCAAAACGGGAAAACTGCTTGATCGCAACGTCCACCACGGAGTCAATGCTGACGGATTCCGCGTGGGCAGCGTGAGGAGAATCCGCCTGGTCTGCAGCCTGCAGTGGGTCAGTATTCTCAGTGCTCATTGCGTAAGTCCTTAATCCTTGCGGCGCGGCGGTGGCGCGGTGAACTGATGTCTAATAGTGCGGGAGTTGGCAATCCCTCTGCATTCTGGGTGTGCAGCGTGGGGGAGTGTCCCGCATTTCCTTTTCCTATCATGCCCGATTAATCACCCCGTGCGGGAGTATCTGGCCCATTGGGGGCGCTAATTTGGAGGTGAATGGGGGTAATTTAACGCAAGTGCCCTAGATTTTCCCTCCAAAAGAGGGGGCCAGATTCACAGCGCGGAGGCTGGCGGTGGGGCTAAGCTCGGGGATGAATTACATTGTCGCAGCCCTGATTGAGGAGGCTTTTACATCATGACTCAGCCCGTCAAGATCACTGTCACCGGCGCCGCCGGCAACATCGCGTATTCGCTGCTGTGGCGCATCGCTGCCGGCGATGTGTACGGAAAAGACACCCCGGTAGACCTAGCATTGCTGGAAATTCCCGCTGCGGTGGATAAGGCCCAAGGCGTAGCCATGGAGCTCAACGACTCCGCCCTGCCGTTGGTTAACTCCATTACGGTTACTGATGATCTCAAGGAAGCCTTTGAAAACACCTCCGCCGCCTTTCTTGTAGGTGCTCGCCCGCGCAGCAAGGGAATGGAGCGCGCCGACCTACTGGAGGCCAATGGCGCCATCTTCACTAAGCAGGGCAAGGCCATCAATGACTACGCCGCGCGCGATGTCCGCGTGCTCGTTGTGGGCAACCCGGCTAATACCAATGCCCTCATCGCTGCGAATAATGCCCCCGATTTGGATAACTCCCAGTTCAGCGCTTTGATGCGCCTGGACCACAACCGCACCCTGAGCCAGCTCGCGCTAAAGACGGGCAAGTCCACCACCGAATTCACCAAGGTGGCGGTCTGGGGCAACCATTCCGCTAGCCAGTTCCCGGATATCACCTACTCCAACGCGGAGGTGGACCAGGAATGGTACCGCGAGGAAATGATCCCCAAAGTGGCCAAGCGCGGTGCGGAGATTATTGAGGTACGCGGCAGCTCCTCGGCCGCATCGGCGGCGTCGGCAGCCGTGGACCACATGCATGACTGGATTCATGGCACCGAGGACTGGCGCACTGCGGCGGTGCCATCGGACGGATCCTACGGCGTCGACAAGGGCCTTATTTGCGGATTCCCCACGGTCAGCCGCAACGGCCAGTGGGAGATCGTGCAGGGACTGGAGCTTAGCGAGTTCCAAAAAGAGCGCATCGAGACCTCTGTGGCCGAGCTGCGCGAGGAGCGCAAGGCCGTGGCGGACCTGCTCTAAAACCCGCTTGGTGCGCACCTCATACTCGGTGCGCACCCTGCCTGGCTGAGCCGGTTGACGTGCAAGGTAGAATCGGCCAGGTGACTGAGCAAAATAATGAGCAATTAGTTGGTACCAACCGCGCCGATGCGCTGCCTAAGTCGTGGGAGCCGCAGGCCGTAGAGAAGGACCTCTATGAGGGCTGGGTAGAAAAGGGCTACTTCACTCCGGATGCGAATTCGGAGGCTGAGCCTTATTCCATCGTGCTGCCGCCGCCAAATGTGACCGGCCAGCTGCACATGGGCCACGCCCTGGACCACACGCTGATTGATTCCATTATCCGCCGCAAGCGCATGCAGGGCTACGCCACCCTGTGGCTGCCTGGTGCCGATCACGCAGGTATTGCCACCCAGACCAAGGTCGAGGCCAAGCTCAAGGAGACCGAGGGCAAAAAGCGCTGGGACTATGAGCGCGAAGAGTTCATTGACAAGGTCTGGGAATGGAAGGAGCAGTACGGCGGCACCATCCAGAACCAGATGCGCGCCATCGGTGACTCCGTGGACTGGTCCCGCGAGCGGTTCACCTTGGATGATGGCCTCTCCCGCGCCGTCCAGACCATCTTTAAGAACCTCTACGATGAGGGCATGATCTACCAGGCCAACCGCCTGGTGAACTGGTCGCCGGTGCTTGAGACCGCCGTCTCCGATATCGAGGTGGTGTACAAGGACGTCGAGGGCGAGCTGGTGTCCATCCGCTATGGCTCGCTCAATGACGATGAACCGCACCTCATCGTGGCCACCACCCGTGTGGAGACCATGCTGGGTGACGTCGCCATTGCCGTCCACCCCGACGATGAGCGCTATGCCGACTTGGTGGGCAAGGAGCTGTCGCACCCGTTCCGCGATGACCTGACGCTCAAGATCATCGCCGATGATTACGTGGACATGGAATTCGGTACCGGCGCGGTGAAGATCACCCCGGCGCACGACCCGAATGACTACGCGATGGGCACCCGCCATGACTTGGATATGCCCACGGTCATCGATACCACCGGCCACATTGCCAATACCGGTACCCGCTTCGACGGCCTGACCCGCGAGGAAGCACGCGTGGAGATCCGGGAAGCGCTGCGCGAGCAGGGCCGCATTGTTAAGGAAATCCGCCCATACGTCCACTCCGTGGGCCACTCGGAGCGCTCCGGCGAGCCCATCGAGCCGCGCCTGTCCCTGCAGTGGTTCGTGGACGTGGCCAAGATGGCCAAGGCCTCTGGCGACGCCGTGCGCGAGGGCGATACCACCTTGCACCCGCAGTCGCTCGAGCCCCGTTACTTTGAGTGGGTCGATGACATGCACGATTGGTGCATTTCTCGCCAGCTGTGGTGGGGCCACCGCATTCCTATCTGGTACGGGCCGGAGGGCGAGGATGGCCAGCGAGACATCGTCTGTGTCGGCCCTGATGAGGAGCCGCCGGCAGGATACGAGCAGGATCCGGACGTGCTGGATACTTGGTTCTCCTCCGCGCTGTGGCCATTTTCCACCCTGGGGTGGCCGGAAAAGACCCCGGATCTAGAGAAGTTCTATCCCACCAACGTGCTGGTTACGGCCTATGACATCTTATTCTTCTGGGTAGCCCGCATGATGATGTTCGGTACCTTTGCCGGCACCCACACCCCAGAGCTTTTGGGTGAGGGCGCAGAAGGCCGCCCGCAGGTGCCGTTCAAGGATCTCTATCTGCACGGCTTGGTGCGCGATGAGCAGGGCCGTAAGATGTCCAAGTCCTTGGGCAACGGCATTGACCCGATGGATTGGGTGCGCGATTACGGTGCGGACGCACTGCGCTTTACCCTCGCCCGCGGCGCCAACCCCGGCGTGGACCTGCCGCTGGGCTCCGATGCCGCCGCGGCCGCCCGCAACTTTGCCACCAAGCTCTTTAACGCCACCAAGTTCGCGCTCATGAACGGCGCTGGAGTGGCCACGCTGCCGAACCGCGAGGAGCTTAGCGACGCCGACCGGTGGATCCTTGACCGCGCCGAAGAAGTCCGCGTCAAGGTGGATGCCTACCTGGATGACTACCAGTTTGCTAAGGCCAACGAGCTGCTCTACCACTTCACCTGGGACGAGCTGTGTGACTGGTACCTGGAGATTGCCAAGACCCAGATCCCGCGCGATGGTGTAAGCGAGCAGGGCCGCAATACCCAGATCGTGTTGGGCCGCGTGCTCGACGTCGTCCTGCGCCTGCTGCACCCGACCATGCCATTCGTTACCGAGGTGCTGTGGAAGGCGCTGACCGGCGGCGAGTCCATCGTCGTGGCACCGTGGCCAACCGTTGCCGATACCAATGGTGGCGCCACCAAGGATGAGGTGGCCGCCCGCCGCATCGAGGACGCCGATAAGCTCATCACCGAGCTACGCCGCTTCCGCTCCGACCAGGGCGTAAAGCCTTCCCAGAAGGTGCCGGGCCGCCTCGACTTCGCCGCAGCGGATCTCGCCGGCCAAGAGGAACTGGTGCGCAACCTGGCCAATACCACCGCCCCTGGCGAAGACTTCGATCCTTCCGCCTCCATCGAGGTGCGCCTTTCCCAGGCCACCGTGGAGGTCACCCTGGACACCCACGGCGCGGTGGACGTAGAAGCCGAGCGCAAGCGCCTGGAAAAGGATCTGGCCAAGGCCAATAAGGAACTGGAGCAGACCGGCAAGAAGCTGGGCAACGAGAACTTCTTGTCCAAGGCGCCGGAAGAAGTGGTCAATAAGATCAAGGAGCGCCAGCAGGTCGCCCGCGAAGAGGTCGAGCGCATCACCAGCCGTTTGGAGGGCCTGAAGTAGTGGCGGACAAGGACAAGGAGACTGAGGACTTCGAAATCGTCGATGCCCTCAAAGAAGGAACCGACGGTGGCCCGGTGGAAATCACCGAGTCCGGCCTGACGCTCAATTTGGGCATGGGCAGCGAGGACGAGTACAACGAGGCCGCCCCACAAGAGGTGTCGGCCGAAGAGCTGCGCGCCCTCGCGGAGGTAGAAGAAGAGCTCAACGAACGCTGGCCGGAAACCAAGATTGAGCCTTCCCTCGACCGCATCGAGATGCTCATGGATCTGCTCGGCCACCCCGAGCGTTCTTTCGATGTCATCCACATTGCCGGCACCAACGGCAAGTCCTCTACCGCACGCATGGTGGATTCGCTCCTGCGCGCCTTCCACCGCCGCGTCGGCCTTGTCACCAGCCCGCACCTGCAGCGCGTCACGGAGCGCATCGGCATCGATGGCCAGCCTATCCACCCGCGCGATTATGTGCGCATCTGGCACGAGATCAAGCCTTTTGTGGAGATGGTCGATGCCCAGTCGGACGTTCCCATGTCCAAGTTCGAGGTCCTTGTCGGCTTGTCCTATGCCGCGTTTGCCGACGCTCCCGTGGACGTCGCCGTCGTCGAAGTCGGCCTCGGCGGCCGGTGGGATGCCACCAACGTGGTCAATGCGGATGTCTCCGTCATTACCCCGGTGGGCCTGGACCACACGGATTACCTGGGCGACACCCTCGCAGAGATTGCCGGTGAAAAGGCCGGCATTATCAAGTCGCGCGAGGATGCCGATGATCCGCTGACTCCCAACGAAAACATTGTGGTTGTTGCAGAACAGGACCCTGAGGCAATGCGGGTCATCCTGCAGCAGGCCGTAGACGTGGAGGCGGGTGTGGCCCGCTCCGGTTCTGAGTTTGCTGCCCTCGAGTCCCGCATCGCCGTCGGCGGCCAACAGGTCAATATCCAGGGCCTTGGCGGCCTGTACGAGGATATTTTCCTGCCCCTGCACGGCGAGCACCAGGCCAAAAATTCCGCCGTGGCTCTTGCTGCGGTGGAGGCTTTCTTCGGCGTCTCGGCCGGCCACCCGCTGGATGTTGCGACCGTGCGCAATGGCTTCGCGCAGGCAATTTCTCCTGGCCGCCTAGAGCGCGTGCGCACCTCGCCGACGACGTTTATTGACGCCGCCCATAATCCACATGGCGCCAAGGCCCTCGGCGCGGCGCTGGACCGCGATTTCGATTTCGCCCGCCTCATCGGTGTGCTCTCTATTTTTGCGGATAAGGACGCCACCGGCATCCTCACCGCACTAGAGCCTTACCTCACCGAGGTCGTCATCACCCAAAACTCCTCGCCGCGCGCCCTCGATGCCTACGACTTGGCAGAGACCGCCCGCGATATCTTTGGCGAGGAGCGAGTGTACGTAGCCGATAACTTGCCGGGCGCCTATGCCCAGGCCGTGGAGCTTGCCGAGGACGCCGAGGTCCAGTCCGGCTCCGGCATCATCATCACCGGCTCGGTCGTCACCGCTGGTGATGCCCGCGCGATGTTTGGAAAGGAACCTGCATGAGCCGCGACAATCACCACCCGCGCGGCGAGCACCAGCCTCGCCCGCCCCGCCGCACCCGCGGCCGTGGCCGCGAAGAACAGATCCCGGAAAGCGAGATCGGCCCGCTTGGCATGGGCCAAGCCCCAGTCAAGGACCCACTCAAAAGCTTCAACGGGATGGTCATTGCCAGCTCCCTGACCATGGAGGCGCTCGCCCTATCTTTCGCGCTGCCGATGCTCTACAAGCTCTATGACGGTACGTTGTGGGCCCCCTTCAACTACGGCTTTGTCATCGCCGCAGTGGTATTCCACCTCGTGATGATCGCGTTCATGAATAAGAAGTGGGCGCTGTCCGTCATCGTATGGGCGCAGCTGTTGTGCGTCATTGTGGGCTTTATGGTCCACTGGGCTGTGGCCGCCATCTTCATCATCTTTGGCATGGAGTGGCTGCTGGCCGTCTACCTGCGCAGCAACCTCATTGCCCGCATGAAGCGCGGATACCTCACCACGCAGCACCTCAACGAGAAATAGGCTCGATACCTCCGGCGGGTGGGGCAGACACGATAGACTAGCGCCCATGCGCACTCTCTATCTCGTCCTTGCCGCACTCGCCTGCATCGCTGCGGTGGTAGCCCGCGCCGCAACGGGAACGCCGTGGCTACCTCTAGTCGCCCTCATTATTGGCGGCGTTTTTCTAGTTTTGGCCCTGCGGAGCAACTTCGAGCCGGCCAAAGAAGCCACCTTTGAGGATTTGGATAAGGAGCAGCTCGCGGAGCTGCAACGACTGCTGGCCAACGGCCAATTCGGCGCAGCAGTAGGTCAGGTGCGCCTGTGGTTCAGGGGGACTTCGCAGGAGCGCGCCGAAGAGATAGTCAAACAACTCGCATAGCCCTGGACCCCCACACTTTTACCCCAAAGGAATACCCCAGCGCGCGACGCATGCGTGCGGTTTCGGTACAGTGTGGGGCATGACTGAACGTACACTGATTCTCATCAAGCCGGACGGCGTAAAGAACGGCCACGTAGGCGAAATCATCTCCCGCATCGAGCGCAAGGGCCTGAAGCTGGCCGAGCTCGACCTGCGCGTTGCTGACCGCGAGACCGCGGAGAAGCACTACGAGGAGCACAAGGACAAGCCATTCTTCGGCGACCTCGTCGAGTTCATCACCTCCGCACCGCTTATCGCTGGTGTTGTTGAGGGCGAGCGCGCCATCGAGGCATGGCGCCAGCTGGCTGGCGGCACCGACCCAGTCTCCAAGGCCACCCCGGGCACCATCCGCGGTGACTTCGCCCTGACCGTTGGCGAGAACATCGTGCACGGCTCTGACTCCCCAGAGTCCGCAGAGCGCGAAATCGCTATCTGGTTCCCGAACCTCTAAACTTCTGCGCACTTAGCGCATCATTCAGCCCGAGCCTGTAGGCTCGGGCTTTATTTATTGCTTGACTCATAAGCCTAGGCGGAGAGCCACATGCCGAGAATCCGGCCCTACCCTGAATAAGTATTGAAACGGCAAAGCCGCAAATACGTAGAGAAGCAGAACTGGAGCAGGGGTTTTGTTTCGGGGCTGAAGGTGCTTAACGCGGCAGATCATTGCTGAGGATATAGCACGCGAAGTCATTTACTTCGCAGACTAGGACTGGAGTTCTCCTAATCGAAGGAGAGTAACTGGCGCAGTGTGCGGAAGGCTTCCTTTTGCACTCGATGGGTAACGGTACGGCCCGATTGTTGCTTGATTAAAAGACCGGATTCCCTCAACTTGCCGAGGTGATGAGAAACCGTCGGTTGGCTAAGGCCGGAAAGCGCGGTTAACTCCGTAACACTCATTGGGCCGCAGCCCTCGTCGCACAATACGGATAGCAGGCGCAGGCGGGCTGGGTCGGCAAGTACCTTAAATTGCTGGGAAAAGCGGAGGGAGTCGCCCTGGCTGAGCGGGCCACTGCTCAGGGAACAGCACTGTGCATCCGGGGTGTTATCGGCATTGCTAGGGGAGGAGTCCATGTACACAGTATAAGGAGTCTGCCTCCCACTCCGTTATATTGACGAGTATCAATATGGGTGACTAAAGTACTGCTCGAAAGTTGAATTCCTCGTCGCACAAGGAGAGCCATGGCCGTTACGCAACGCCCAAAGTTGTCATTTCTCGATAGATTCCTTCCCGTTTGGATCATCATGGCCATGGCTGTGGGGCTATTGATAGGCCACTTCCTGCCAGGCATTGGAGAAGCACTGTCTGCTCTAGAGGTTGGCGGTATTTCTCTTCCAATCGCGCTGGGCCTGCTAGTTATGATGTATCCGCCCCTGGCTAAAGTCCGCTATGAAAAGACCCGAGATATTGCTGCCGATGGCCGGTTGATGGTGGTATCGATTGTGTTGAACTGGTTGGTGGGGCCTGCAGTGATGTTCACCCTGGCGTGGATATTTCTTGCCGATCAGCCAGAGCTGCGAACCGGCCTGATTATCGTTGGGCTAGCCCGTTGTATCGCAATGGTCCTAGTATGGTCCGATCTCTCCTGCGCCGATCGGGAGGCCACCGCCGTTCTTGTCGCCATAAACTCTGTATTCCAGGTAGCCATGTTCGGTGTGCTGGGATGGTTCTATTTGCAGATTTTGCCAGGGTGGTTGGGGCTAGATACCACCTCTGCTGATTTCTCTTTCTGGTCTATCGTCACCGCGGTTCTCGTATTTTTGGGAGTCCCCCTGCTGCTTGGTGTGCTCTCACGGGTCTGGGGTGAGAAAGTCAAAGGCCGCGAATGGTTTGAAAACCGCTTCCTTCCGGTAGTTTCTCCCTTGGCGATGATCGGCTTGCTCTATACCATTGTGTTGCTGTTCTCCCTGCAGGGAGAACAGTTGGTAGCGCAGCCCACGGTGGTGATCAAGGTTGCGATTCCGTTGGTCATTTACTTTGTTGGAATGTTTTTCCTAGCTTTGGGTGTGGCAAAGGTTGTGGGAATGAACTACGCGCAATCCGCTTCCGTTGCGTTTACCGCAGCTGGTAATAATTTCGAGCTAGCCATTGCAGTTTCCATCGGTACATTTGGAGCTACGTCAGCACAGGCCCTTGCCGGTACCATTGGGCCACTAATTGAAATTCCAGTGCTCGTAGGACTTGTGTACGTGATGCTCTGGATAGGTCCGAAAATTTTCCCAGGAGACAAAAGCTTGCCAAGTTAACGCCGGCCCACTTGATACAAACAGCGAACCCCAGTCGGCGTGATGGTGATGGTCCACTTTGCGGGCGCGGTGCGCAGTCCCATGCGGCTGAGCTTCACCAGGTCCGCCTTTGCCAAAGCATCGAGGTGTTCGGATAGAGGGTCGAGGTCTACCTTCATGAACTTCGAGAGGGCAGTGGAATTAATCGTGTTTCCCTGCACCGCGCCGGCGGCGACGAGGGCGGTGAGGATGTCCGAGTGGGCGTCGGAAAGCTGCAAGCGAGCCTCCGTAACCCCGTCGAGCGGGTCCTTTTGCAGGATCTTCTTAATGCGGCGCCGGCCGATGCGGAAGGACTGGGAAAACATGCCCCATATACCCAGCGGCAAGCCAAAGGCCCACCATGCCCCGGACAGCATCCCGGCAACGGGCGGTGCCAGCTCAATCTCTGGAAGAAGGTCGGCCGCGCTCAGTGGAGCCATGACCAACGGCGCAGCGATCGGGATAAACGGCGCGATATAGGCAATCGTGGGATAGTCGCCATCGCGGAACTCCTCTTGCGCAGCGTTGATGCCGCGCGGGTAATTGCGGATGAGGTGCACCAACCCCAGCACCGCAAAGACGGCAAAAACACCGGCTCCCATCAACATATAATCCACGCCTGTGTTGGCGAAGCCAATGGCAAAGCCGGTCGGCACGCCAAAGTAGAGCGCCGAGCGCACCGGGACTTCATTGCGCTGCCGATGCTGCGCCAGTTCGCGGGCGGGGATTCGTGTTAGTTCTGCCACCCCGCCAACATAACACCGCCTGCCAGCTTGCCCGCGGTTCTGTGACACAATGGGGGATAGCGCGTACGAGACGCGGCATAACTTCATATCCCACAAACTTTTTTAGCGCGCACTATGCCTCGTGCGGCGGCGGTACGGTCTTCGGCCGTGCCTGCGCCCGAGGCCGCGCCAAATACAGACGATGTACAGGAGTAAGCCCGAACATGGTGGCACAGAACTCTCAAGAAACAACTGAAAGCCTCAAGGCAGCGGCGTCTTTGGCCCAGAACCTGGACCGTAGCCAACTAAAGGACAAGACCCGCGTGTATTCCCTGGCCAAGCAGCTGGGGCTTTCCTCGCGCGAGCTGGTGGCACAGCTCAAAGACATGGGCCTGAAAAAGAGCGCGCAAAGCTCCCTTTCCCGCGAGGAAGCAGGCCAGGTGCTGGATACCGTAGCGAACGCCGCCGCGGTTGCCGACGCCCCCGCAACCTCCCCCGAAGCTTCCACTCAAGCACCGGCTGAAGAGGCCAAGGGCGAGGCCGCCGCACAATCGGAAGAGAACGCGGACGAGGATAAGGAAAAGAAGCCGGCTAAGAAGCGCACCAAGCGCGCCCGCAAGGCCACCCGTAAGTCCGCTGCCGTGGAACCCGAAGAGCCGGCCGATGCCGCCGAGCCAGGGGAGGGGGAGCAGTCCGCGGAAGATGAAGAACACCTGCGCCACCGCGTGCGCAAGAACGTGGACAATGAGATTTCCCAGATCGAAGACAAGGTAGAGGCATCGCTTGCCCAGGCCGCAGCCGAAACTGGCGCAGCGGCCGAGGGGCCTGAGGACGCGGAAGCGGCGGAACCCGAAGCGGCAGAAGCCACGGATGAGGCGGACGAAGCACCGGCTAGCGCGCTTGATACCGGAACGGTTGATGCAGCGAAGCTGCACGAGGTGTTGGCTGAAGCCGGTGAAGATTTCGAGGATGACTACTACGCCCCGCACATCGTCCCGCGCGCCGAGTCCGAGGAAGACTCCGACCACTATGACTTTGCGCCTATCTTCATGGCCCCGCAGCAGGACGAGGCAGGGGCATTCGCACCGGCTGTAGATGCAGCGGAGGAGGACTTCTCTGCAGACGACTCCGCACGCGACGACGATGAGGGCGCTGCCGATTCCGCCGAAGATAGCCGCGAGCACTCCGGCTCCGGCTCCGACCGCGGTTCCGGAAAGTCTGAGGGCCGCCGCCGCGGGCGCCGCGGCGCATCCCGCGGACGCGGCGCCGGTGCGAAGCGTGAAGAGCAGGCAGACGAGCCCGAGCACATTGAAGAGCCGAAAGCCATCCGCGGCTCCACGCGCATCGAGGCTCAGAAGCGCCGCCGTGCCGAGCTGCGCGAAAAGGGCCGCACCCGCCAGCACATCGTCTCCCAAGCGGAGTTCCTTGCCCGCCGCGAAGCTGTGGAGCGCACCATGGTGGTGCGCGATAAGGAGCGCGAGGACGGCGCCGGCATTATCACCCAGGTGGGCGTGTTAGAGGATGACCTGTTGGTCGAGCACTTCGTGACCACCGAATCCCAGGCCTCGCTCATTGGCAATATCTACTTGGGCCGCGTCCAAAACGTGCTGCCGTCCATGGAGGCGGCTTTCGTGGACATTGGACAGGGCCGAAACGGCGTGCTCTACGCCGGTGAAATCGACTGGCGCAAGACCAAGCTGCACGGGCGCGCCCGCAAGGTAGAAAACGCCCTGAAATCCGGTGACCAAGTGCTGGTGCAGGTGGCTAAGGATCCCATCGGTCATAAGGGCGCGCGCCTTACCACCCAGATTTCCCTTGCTGGCCGCTACCTGGTCTACGTACCGGGCGGGCGCAGCGCCGGCATTTCCCGCAAGTTGCCTGCCCCAGAGCGCAAGCGCTTGAAGGATATCCTCGGCCACGTGGTTCCAGGCGATGGTGGAGCGATCATCCGCACCGCCGCCGAAAACGTACCGGAAAAGGCAATCGCTACCGACGTCAACCGCCTGCACAGCCGGTGGGAGGACATCGTGGCACACGCTAAGAAAGAAAAATCCTCCAAGGGCGCCAAACCGGTGACCATGTATGAAGAGCCGAACATGCTCATCAAGGTGGTGCGCGATCTCTTCAACGAAGACTTCACTGAGCTCATCGTCGATGGCAAGCGTTCTTTCAACACCGTCCGTGCTTATGTGGATTCCATGGCGCCAGACCTTGCGGACCGCGTGGTGCGCTACCGTGCCAAGGACCACGGCGGGCAAGATGCCTTCGATGCCTACCGCATTGATGAGCAGGTGCATAAGGCGCTTTCGCGCAAGGTATGGCTGCCCTCCGGCGGCACGTTGGTCATCGACCGCACCGAGGCCATGACCGTGATTGATGTCAATACCGGAAAGTTTACCGGTTCCGGCGGCAACCTGGAGGAAACGGTAACCCGCAATAACCTCGAGGCGGCCGAAGAAATCGTGCGCCAGATGCGTTTGCGCGATCTCGGCGGCATGATCGTCGTGGACTTTATCGATATGGTCCTGCCGGAAAACCAGGATCTGGTGCTGCGCCGCCTGAAGGAAGCCTTGGGCCGCGATCGCACCCGCCACCAGGTCTCGGAGGTGACGTCGCTGGGTCTGGTGCAGATGACCCGCAAGCGCCTCGGCACCGGCTTGGTAGAAACGTTCTCCACCGAGTGCGAGTGCTGTAACGGCCGTGGCATCATCATTCACCAGTATCCGGTGGATGAGGCCGAGGACGAGCAGCGCTCCAAGCATTCTGGCCGCAAGCCCAAGGCGCACAAGAAGCAACACCACGATCCGCAGCAGCAACCGGCTGCGGTGGCGATGCATAAGCACGAGCTTGACGACGCCGCCGAAAGCTCCTCCAAGCCTAAGCGATTTAAGAAGACCCAGGCGCCGGTCTACGGTACCGAGAGCGAAGAGGCCGCACGGGAATCTGCGAAGACGTCGCTGGAAGATCTCGTAGCGAACGTCGTTGTAGATGAGCGCGGTCCGGCTCAGTCGCACGCTGGATCGGAAGAGGACAGCGGGGAGCATGACCGCAACAAGGAGCGCGGACGTGGACGCGGTCGCCCCCGCGCGCGCAAGCACACCCAGACTGAGGTATCCGATATCGAGGCCATCGCGTACGCCGCGGCGGATAATGCTGCTGAGAGTGACGAGGCGCAGGAATTTAATTCCTACGTCCCCGATGCGGATACGGACGCCGACTCGGGTGCTATTGCGCAGGTACACCCAGGTGCCGGGGCGGGCTCCAAGCGTGGCAAGAAGCCGCGCCGGGCGACGCGCCGGTCTAAGGCCACGCGTACGGCTGCGGGCGGCGAGCAGAAGATTACCGAGAAGGCAACGGCTACGGAGACGGCAACTGAAAAGACCTATGACGAGGCAGTAGCTGAGTTTGAGGCTTCCCCACGCCGCAAGCGCCGCACCCGCGGAAATTCGCGCTCCGATAGGCGCCCGCAGCCGCAGGATTTCGCGGTCTCTGGTGAGCAGGACTCCGCCGACACCGGCGGTAACGCTAGCGGGGCTGAAGCCCAGCACGGGCAGCAGGCCTCGCGCGAAGAGCGCAAGGCTCGCGGGCGTGGCCGCCGTCGTGCGGTGCGCACCCAGCAGGCCAAGCGTCGGACCACCTCGCGCGTGCCGCACGAGGTCAAGGAAAAGGCGCAGGAGCACGAGCACAAGCAGGCGGGCGGGTCCGCCGAGCAGCGCCATGAAAAGGCCGCTGGCACCGCGCGTGCGGGGCGCGCCGGTGGCAAGGGCCGTGGGCGTCGCCGTGCCGTGCGCCAGGCCGCTCCTAAAAAGGCGGTAGCAGAGAATCCGAAGGCAGCGAAGACCGCCCAAGGCCGTTCGACGCAGCAGGGCGGCTCGCCGGATCGTTTCGATGCTGGCCAGCGGGCGACCACGGGCGATACCAAGGTGCTGCGCCGCGGAAAGAAGAGGGCGGTGCGCAAGAAGGGGACGTCGGCAAGCGCCAAGGCCCCAAAGGCGCAGGATAATCCGGCCCAGAAGCAGTCTTCCGCGAGCGGTGCGCACAAGGAAATGTCGCGCGCTAAGTCTGGGCGCGGCCGACGCCGCGTAGCACGGCGAAGCACGTCTTAGGGCTACGCCACGCGGGCGCAAACAGTGTGGTTTGTATTTTGTGCCCGCTACGGGGTAGTCTTTGACAGTCGCTGTTTAGTACTCACGGCGCTGGATCAGTCCGACACTCACTAAGTGAGCTGTGCGGGCATGTTCGCGCGGGAACTAAACGCAATATGTAAGTGTCCATTCGGAACGTGGCCTCCCCGGTTGCTTCCGAGCGAGTTTAGATAAGGGGTAACCCTCTATGTACGCGATCGTCAAGACCGGCGGCAAGCAGTACAAGGTTGCTGAAGGTGACCTCGTCAAGGTCGAGAAGATCGAGGGTGAGCCAGGCTCTGCCGTAGCTCTCACCCCGGTTCTGCTCGTCGATGGCGCCGATGTTAAGTCCAAGGCTTCCGACTTGGAGAAGGTTTCTGTCTCCGCAGAAATCGTTGAGCAGGGTAAGGGCCCGAAGGTCGATATCCTGAAGTACAAGAATAAGACTGGTTACAAGAGGCGTCTGGGCCACCGTCAGCCTGTGACCACCTTGAAGATCACCGGTATCAAGTAAGCCTTAACCGGCTGTAATTATCCCTAAAGGAGGGAAAACCACATGGCACACAAGAAGGGTGCTTCCAGCTCCAGCAACGGTCGCGATTCCGAGTCCAAGCGTCTCGGCGTCAAGCGCTTCGGTGGTCAGCAGGTTAATGCCGGCGAGATCATCGTGCGTCAGCGCGGCACCAAGTTCCACCCAGGTGAGAACGTAGGCCGCGGCGGCGACGATACCCTGTTCGCGCTTGCAGCTGGCTCCGTTGAGTTCGGTATCAAGCGTGGCCGTCGTATGGTCAACATCGTTCCGGCTGAAGAGGTTGCTGCAGAGGCAACTGCCTAACTAAGGCCGATGAGGTTAATCCTCGAGCCTGCCCCACAGTAGTGTGAGGGTGGCTCGAGGATTTTCTGGTTTTGTGGATACCGAAACGAGGCTCCACCCGGATAATAGATACACCACGCTAGCGGACACAACCGATGGGATGGCCGACTAGGTAGGCGGACTCAATCCGGTTGCGGTTGGAGTCCAGCCCAAGACACGCATTACACTGGCGGGGACAAAGATTTAACTAACGGAGGGTTTGACCATGGCACGTTTTATTGACCGTGTTGTCCTGCACCTGCAAGCAGGCGACGGTGGACACGGCTGTGTGTCTGTCCACCGCGAGAAGTTTAAGCCTTTGGGCGGCCCGGATGGCGGCAATGGTGGCCACGGCGGCGACATCATCCTCGAGGTTTCTGAACAAATCCATACGCTTATGGATTTCCACTACCGCCCGCATATTAAGGCGCAACGCGGTGGCAATGGCGCCGGCGATATGCGCAATGGTGCTCGCGGTGAAGACCTGATTTTGGAGATCCCGGCTGGCACGGTGGTCCGCACCGAAAAGGGCGAAACCTTGGCGGACCTTACTGTTCCCGGAACGCGTTTCGTGGCCGCAGAAGGCGGGTTTGGCGGTCTGGGCAATGCCGCATTGGCCTCCAAGAACCGCAAGGCACCAGGCTTTGCTCTACAGGGTGAACCGGGTCAAGCCCATGACCTGATCCTTGAGCTGAAATCCATGGCGGATGTAGGGCTGGTGGGCTTTCCATCGGCAGGCAAGTCCTCGCTCATCTCGGTGTTATCGGCCGCAAAGCCCAAGATCGGTGATTATCCTTTTACCACGCTGCAGCCGAACCTCGGCGTGGTGGATATGGGAGATAGCTCCTTTACTATCGCGGACGTACCGGGCCTTATCCCAGGCGCGGCCGATGGCAAGGGGCTCGGTCTAGACTTTTTGCGCCATATTGAACGCACGGCGGTGCTGGCCCATGTGGTGGATACCGCCACTATTGAGCCCGGCCGTGATCCGGTCTCTGATATTGAGGCGATGGAAAATGAGTTGGCTAAGTACCAGGAGGCTTTGCAGGAAGATACTGGTTTGGGGGATCTGCGTGAGCGCCCCCGCGTCATCATCTTGAATAAGGCAGATGTGCCTGAGGCCGAAGAGCTGGCGGAATTTGTCAAGGATGATCTGGAAGAGAAGCTTGTCTGGCCTGTCTTTATTATTTCGGCCGTCGCTCGCAAGGGGCTGGATCCGCTGAAGTTCCGGCTCATGGATATGGTTACTGAGCACCGTAAGGCCCAGCCGTTGCCAAAGAAGGATAAGAACCACACCGTTATCCATCCCAAGGCGCAGGGCCATAAGAAACATACCGGCGCGTTTGCTGATTTCACCGTGAAGGCCGATCCTGAGGTCGAGGGTGGCTTCATTGTTGAGGGCAAGAAGATTGATCGCTGGATTACCCAGACTGACTTTGAAAATGATGAGGCAGTGGGCTTCTTGGCGGACCGCTTGGCCAAGGCCGGTGTGGAGGATGAGCTGCGCGAGCAGGGTGCTGTGGAAGGCTGCCCGGTGACTATCGGCGGCATTACCTTCGAGTGGGAGCCGATGACCGGCGGTGATCCGACGATGGCAAGCCGTGGCGAGGACGCCCGCCTGAAGGGCACCGGCCGCGTTTCCGCCGCCGAGCGCAAGCGTGCCTCGCAGGCGCGCCGTGGCCTTATTGATGAGTACGATTATGGCAATGATGAAGAGGTCACCCGCGAGGGCGCTAACCGCGATAGGTGGCAGGGCTAGTTTCCAGATCCCCCTATTCTTGGGGTGTGCTGGAGGGTGGGCTTTGTAAACTCGGTTGGCATGTCTTCTGATGAACAGAAAGAACCCATCCTTCCGCTTCCGGTAGAACCTTTTGCCGGTCCTACCGCTGATACCCCTTTCCCGGAACCTCGCGTTGAAAACCCCACTGCTTCAGGGTTTGAGTCGGATCTCCGCCACGAAATCGCTCAGGCTAAGCGCGTCGTGGTAAAGATTGGTTCCTCTTCTCTCACGGATGAGAACTTCCGTGTCTCCCAGGAAAAGATTGATCACATCGTCGATGCCGTCCATGCGCGTATGGGCCGCTCCGATGTCATCATCGTCTCCTCCGGTGCGGTTGCCGCCGGTATGGGCCCGCTCGGCCTGCACCAGCGCCCCACCGATTTGGCTACCAAGCAGGCATCCGCGTCCGTCGGCCAGGTGCACTTGGCCTATGTGTGGGGCCAGTCCTTTGCGCGCTATAAGCGCACCATCGGCCAGGTCCTTCTGACCGCGTCCGATACCGGCCACCGCGACCGTGCCCGCAATGCGCAGCGCACCATCGACCGCCTGCGCCAGTTGCGCACCATCCCGATCGTGAACGAGAACGATGCGGTGGCGACGTCCGAGATGCACTTTGGCGATAACGACCGCCTCTCCGCGCTGGTGGCCAACCTGGTGGGCGCTGACGCGCTCTTCCTCTTCTCTGACGTGGATGGCCTTTACGATAAGAACCCGGCCGAGCCGGATGCCAAGTTCATCGATGAGGTGCGCACCGGCAAGGATCTGAAGGGCGTTGTGGCTGGCGATGGCGGCAAGGTCGGCACCGGCGGCATGGCCACCAAGGTCTCCGCGGCCCGCCTTGCTACTCGCGGCGGCATTCCAGTGCTGCTGACCTCTACGGACAATATTGGCCCCGCGCTTGCCGACGCCTCCGTGGGCACCGTCTTCCACACCCGCGAGGAACGCCAGCTGTCCGCCTGGAAGTTCTGGGCTCTCTACTGCGCCGATACCGGCGGAGCCGTCCGTCTCGATGAAGGCGCCAAGGAGGCCGTGACCAAGGGCGGAACGTCTTTGCTGGCCGTCGGCATTACCGATGTGCAAGGCGAGTTCACCAAGGGCGAAATCATCGACATCTTGGGCCCGAACGGTGAGGTCATCGGCCGCGGCGAGGTCCGCTTCGACTCCGAGGAGCTCCACGCCATCAAGGGCAAGAAGATGGAAGAGCTTCCCGAGGAGCAGCGCCGTTCCGTCGTCCACGCGGATTATCTGTCCAACTTCGCCTCCCGCATCTAAACCCGAGTCCGAGATTCCCCGTATGGTTGGGGCATGAAGTATTTCATGGGACCGGAAACCTGGCAGCCGATGGTAGAAGACATCGAGGCTGCCGGGCACCAACGCGTGAGCAGCATCGAGGACGCCGAGGTCTATATCAATAATGCGCCCAACCCGCGCCGCATCCCGGAGATGCCGGCGAATATCGGCTGGGTGCAGCATTGTTATACCGGCGTCAATCAGCTCATCGATGCAGGGGTCATTACCCCAGACAGCGTGCCATGGTGCAACTCCGCCGGCGCCTTTGCCCAGCCAGTGGCCGAGTCCGCACTCGGGCTGGCCCTTTCCCAGGCGCACCACCATAAGGCTTTCGCCCAAGCCGCTACCTGGTCGGTGGCCAAGGAGCTGGACGAGTCCCAGGCCTGGCTCTATGACCAGCAAGGGCCGAAGAGGGTAGCGATCTTTGGTGCTGGGGGCATCGGCAAGCAGCTCATTAAGCTCCTGCAACCCTTTGGCGTGCACATTACTGCGGTCAATCGCTCCGGCCGCGCGGTGGAAGGCGCCGATGAGGTCGTGCCCATGGATAAAGCCCAGCACGTGTGGGGCGAGGCGGATTTCATTTTCTGCATCCTGCCGGCCACCAAGGACACCGAGGGGCTTATCAATGCCGCCACCTTCCGCGCCATGAAACCCTCCGCCATCTTTATCAATGTCGGCCGCGGCAGCACCGTGGTCACTGATGACCTTGTGGAGGCCTTGCGCTGCGGCGACATCGCCGGCGCCGGCTTGGAGGTTATGGATCCCGAGCCGCTGCCCGATGGCCATCCGCTTTATGACCTGCCCAATTGCACCATGACCCCGCACATGGCCGCCTCTGCGCACGTGGCGCAGTACCACCTGGGCGCTATCTTCAACGCCAATGCCGCGGCGTGGGAGAGGGGAGAGGCCATGCCCACCCGCGTGGATGCGGAGGCTGGCTACTAATGAAGTACGCGATGTTGCCCACCCCGTGGGAGGAAACCCTGCAGGCACTCGATGCGACGGGGCACGAGCGCGCGCCATTGGAGGACGCCGAGGTGCTCATCTTCAACGGCGGTCCAGATGATTTCCCACAGCCCCTGCCGCCGAACGTGGGCTTGGTGCAGGTTCCTTTTGCCGGGGTGGACCATCTGCTCGGCGTCATGCGCGATACCACCGCCCGCTGGTCCAATGCCGCAGGCCTATATGACGCCACCGTGGCTGAATCCACCATTGCACTCCTGCTTGCCCAGTTGCATGCGCATAAGCGCGTGGGGACTAGCTGGGATAATCGCGATGAGGTCGAGGCTCACACCAGCTTCCTTTTTGAGGATAAGACCGTGGCGGTGGTGGGAGCAGGGGGCATCGGTAAGCGGCTTATCCGCATGCTAGAAGGCTTCGGCCCACGCATCATTGCGGTTAATCGCTCCGGTAATCCGGTGCAGGGCGCCGATGAAACCTTCGCCACGGCCGACATCGAGCGCGTGTGGCCGGCCGCCGATTATTTCGTGGCACTTGCGCCGCTAACGGAGCAGACACACCAGCTTTTCGATGCTGCTGCCTTCCGCGCTATGCCCGACCACGCAGTGGTAATTAACGTCGGCCGCGGTCCGCTCGTGGACACCGAGGCCCTTGTTGACGCTCTCCGCTCCGGCCAGATCGCCGGCGCCGGCCTAGATGTCACCGCCCCCGAGCCCTTGCCTGATGGGCACCCGCTGTGGGACATGCCTAACGTAGTCATCACTCCGCACCTGGCCAACCCACCATATTCGGTGCGCCGACGCATTGGCTCGCATACAGTGCAGGCCATGGAGCGCTTTGCTGCAGGTGAGGCAATTCCCACGGAAGTAGATATTGAAGCTGGCTACTGATGGATAGCCCCGGTAACCGCACTGACGATGGCCGGCTCAACCCGACCGCGGCTGAGGTTACGGATATGAGGGAGCGCCGGAAGAAAGTAAAGACGGTCGATTATGCTGCCTGGGCAGCCACCATTCTTTCCATTGTGCTCGGCTATTTCTTCTACCACTGGCCCTATTTCTGGGTTATCCCGATCATCTGTTTTGTATGCTCGGCCGGAGCCCGCCACGTTTATAATCTGAGCTATTTTGAGGAGGAATACCTCATGTTCGAGCGGAAGGGCGAGAAGCGCCGCCGCCGTGCATCCGACTAACGCCGCCGCGAGCTCGGCTAATAAGTAGGCCACCGTGCGGGTGCTTGCTGCCCAACCGGCTGAAATGCGCGTGGTCTTTCGTTAAGCTGGTATGGCATGAGCAACACTGAACGCGAAGAAGTTCTGTCCAAAGCCCGTGCTGCCAAGGAAGTCGCGCCCGTCGTGGCGCAGCTGTCCACGCCGCGCAAGAATGAGATCTTGCAGCGCGCAGCCGAAAACCTCATTGCCCACACCGAAGATATCCTCGCCGCTAATAAGCGGGACATCGAAGCCGGCCGCGAACGCGGCATGTCCGAGTCTCTTATTGACCGCCTGTCTCTCGATGCCGCGCGTGTGGAAGGCATTGCCGGTGGTTTGCGCCAGGTAGCCGGCCTGCAGGACCCGGTAGGAGAGATCCTGCAGGGCCGCACCATGGACAACGGCATTCAGATGAAGCAGGTGCGCGTTCCGCTCGGCGTGATGGGCATGGTCTATGAGGCCCGCCCGAACGTCACCGTGGACGCCTTCGGCCTGGCCATTAAATCCGGCAACGTGCCCCTACTGCGCGGCTCTAAATCCGCCCGCAACTCCAATGCCAAGCTGGTAGAAATCCTGCAGGATACCCTCGCCGAGTTTGACCTTCCGCGCGAGGCCGTGCAGCTTCTGCCGTGCGAGACGCACGATTCCGTCCAGGACCTCATCACCGCTCGCGGCCTGGTGGACCTGGTCATTCCGCGCGGTGGCGCCAAGCTTATTGAGGCCGTCGTCACCGGCGCCACCGTCCCAGCCATTGAGACCGGCACCGGCAACTGCCACTTCTACGTGGACGCCTCTGCGGACCTAGACAAGGCCATCGACATGGTCATCAACGGCAAGACCCGCCGCACCTCCGTGTGCAACTCCACGGAGTGTGTGCTTATCGACGCCACCTTGGATGACTCCGCCAAGCTGCGCATCATCACCGCGCTGCAGGAGGCGGGCGTGACCATCCAGGGCGACGTCGCCGAGCTCGAGGCCTTCGGCGTCCAGGATGCCGTACAGGCCACCGATGAGGACTGGCGCGAAGAGTCGCTGTCTATGGATATCTGCGCCAAGGTGGTCGACGGCGTCGACGGTGCCATTGCCCACATCGCCGAATTCACCACTGGTCACACCGAGGCCATCGCCGCGCAAGACGCCGATGTGCTAGTGAAGTTCGGCAACGAGGTAGATGCCGCCGCGGTCATGCTCAACGCCTCTACCGCTTTCACCGATGGCGAGGTCTACGGCATGGGCGCCGAAATCGGCATTTCCACCCAGAAGCTGCACGCCCGCGGCCCGATGGCGCTGCCGGAGCTCACCTCTTCTAAGTGGATCCTGCAGGGTACCGGGCAGACCCGCCCCTAGTGGGACGGCTATAATCACCACCCATGACTAGCCCACAGCGCATCGGCATCATGGGTGGCACCTTTGACCCCATCCACAACGGCCACTTGGTAGCGGCCAGCGAGGCCGCCCACCGCTTTGCCCTCGATACCGTCGTCTTTGTTCCCACCGGCCAGCCGTGGCAAAAGTCCCACCGCGACGTCACTGCGGCCGAGCACCGCTACTTGATGACGATGGTAGCCACGGCCTCCAATCCGCGATTTACCGTCTCGCGCGTAGACATTGACCGCGAGGGGCCCACCTATACCATCGATACGCTGCGGGATTTGCGCGAACTCTTCCCAGAAGCGGAGTTCTACTTCATCACCGGCGCCGACTCGCTGGCCTCCATCATGAGCTGGCATAACTGGGAAGAGATGCTGGATATGGCGCACTTTGTGGGCGTGACTCGCCCCGGCTATGAATTAAGCGCCGATATGCTACCTGCCGATGCGCAGGAGGCTATCGATCTTATCGATATCCCCGCCATGGCCATCTCCTCCACGGCGTGCCGCGAACGCGCCGGGCAGGGGCAACCCGTGTGGTACCTCGTTCCGGATGGGGTGGTGCAGTACATCACCAAGAACAATCTCTATGGGCCTAACCCAGATAAGCCCCTGTAGAAACTTCCGCGGCCTTCCCCAGATTTTGGGCACGGGCCTGCTAAACGTGCAAGAATAGATTCTCACTAGAGATAGTTCATACCGAATATACTCAGACGCGAAAAGGGAATTTTTACACATTGTCTACTTCTGATCTTGCCCGCCGCATGGCAGAAACCGCGGCCCACGCCGCGCAAGAAAAGCTGGCCACTAATATCGCGGCCATTGATGTCTCCGATGTCCTCGCTATCACCGAGGTCTTCGTACTCGCTTCTGCGGATAACGAGCGCCAGGTTGGCTCCATCGTGGATGAAGTCGAAGACGAAATGACTAAGCAGGGCTTCGAGCCGCAGCGCCGTGAGGGCAACCGTGAGAACCGTTGGGTGCTGCTGGATTATGGCAATATCGTCGTCCACGTCCAGCGCAATGACCAGCGCGAGTTCTACGGTTTGGACCGCCTGTACCACGATTGCCCAGCACTGGAGATCGAGGGCATCGAGGCCCCAGAGCGTCCGGGCGAATGGACCAATGGCATCAACCCGCGCGAAGTCGATTCCATCGATGAGCTCCCACTGGCCGATAAGGTCCCTGGTGAGGACGAGGAGCTTTAAACCCGCATGAGCCGCCGCCTGATCCTGATCCGCCACGGACAAACTACCTACAACGCCACCGGCCGCATGCAGGGTCACTTGGATACCGAGCTGTCCGAGCTGGGCTATGAGCAGGCCCGCGCCGCCGCGCGCCTGCTGCAGGATCAGGGCGTGTCTAAAATCGTCGCCTCTGACCTCATCCGCGCGCGCGAAACCGCGCGCGTGGTCGCCGAGGCCCTCGGCATGGATTTCACCACGGATGCCCGCCTGCGCGAGACACACCTAGGACAGTGGCAGGGCAGAACCTCCGCCGAAGTAGATGCAGAGTTCCCAGGCGCGCGCGCCATTTGGCGCCATGATCCCACCTGGGCGCCGCCGGAAGGCGAGTCCCGCGTGGATGTGGCCGAGCGCGCCCGCCCCGTCATCGATGAGCTCATGCAAGATTTCGCCGGCTGGGAAGCCGGCCCCGTGCTCATCGTGGCCCATGGCGGCGCTATCTCGGCGCTGACCTGCCACCTGCTGGGCCTTGATCATGCGCAGTACGGAATCCTTTCCGGCCTGAAGAATACGCACTGGTCGCAGCTGACAGCCCGCCCTGATTTCAACCCGGACACGCCGCTGTCTTCCCTGGAATTTAATGCCCAGAACGTCGGTACCGCCAAGTGGTATTTCGACGGCTGGAATATGGGCGGAGAGGTCACCGGGGACGGCGGGGCGGATATCTAGTGGCCGTTCGCGTCATAACGGATTCCTCGGCGGGCCTGCCGCCGGAGTTGGCGGAGCAGCTATCCATCACCGTCATCGATCTCCACCTCATGGAAAGCCATGGCAAGGAGGGCCTAGAGCGTTCTACCTCCGGGCTAAGCGCACTGGAGCTGGCCGCTGCCTATGGTCGCGAGATGGAGCGCGCCCAAGACGAAGGTGTGGTGGCCATACATCTATCTAAAGAGCTATCTTCTACCTATTCCGCTGCGGTTTCTGCTTCGGGTGTTTTCCCGCACACGGTGCGGGTGATTGACTCCGGTTCGGCCGGCATGGCCATGGGCGCGGCCGCCATGTCCGCGGCTAAGCTCGCCTCCCGCGGCGCCAGCTTGGACGAGTGCTATGCCGCGGCCATCGATACCCTCAAGCGCGCGGCTACCTGGGTCTACCTTCATTCCATGGAGGACCTGCGCCGCTCCGGCCGCCTTTCCCCGGCCACGGCCGTGCTTTCTACGGCGCTATTGGCTACCAAGCCGATTATGTCGATTACCCGCGGCAAGCTGGAGCTGGTGGGCAAGACCCGCACCCAGACCAAGGCCTTTACCAAGTTGGTGGATCTCATCGCCTCCCGCGCGGACGGTGAGCCGGCCTTCGTTGCCATTCAGCACAACCAGGCCGAAGACGCGGCTGCCAAGCTGGAGGCGCTCCTTGAAGCGGCGCTGCCGCAGGGCTCGTCCTTCATCTGCACTCCGCTTAACGACGTCCTCTCTGTCCACGCCGGCCCCTCCGCCATCGGCGTCTCCGCCGTGTTTAGCTCCGAGCCGCCCGCCGAACCTGTGCATTCTCACACACGTGGTCGACCCCGCGCCTTCCCACCGCGCCGATCTGTGGATAACTAGCCCCAGCGCGCCGGGTTCGTTGACGCCCACAACAAGTTATCCACAGCCCACCTTCGCTCGACCTACCGCTTGATTGCGCCTGCGCTTAGCCTCAGCGCCATGGCGGCACCCAAGATCAGCGAACGACTCCGCGAATTTACCCAACCCACCGGTGAGGAAGAACTCCTCGCCGTCGATTACCCGCGCCCGCGACTGCGCATCAGCCCTTGGCAGGCCTGCGCAGTGGCGGTCATTCTCGTTATCGGCGTGGTGGTCTGGCTCGGCATCAAGGCACGCTCCGAAGAATCTTCCGGCATGCCCGAGCCTGCGGCAATGAGCCCAGGCGCGGCCACCAGCGAAGAACCTAGCGAGATCATCGTCTCGGTCATCGGCGAGGTAGCAGAGCC
Organism: Corynebacterium sp. ACRPE; assembly: GCF_022347435.1. Lineage (NCBI taxonomy): Bacteria > Bacillati > Actinomycetota > Actinomycetes > Mycobacteriales > Corynebacteriaceae > Corynebacterium > Corynebacterium sp. ACRPE. The sequence goes on from NZ_JAKRNA010000003.1 coordinate 75,536, forward strand.
CGGCCTGAAAACACTCGAGCCCGGCGCGCGTGTGGCCGATGCCCTCGATGCCGCCCAGCCGCTACCCGGCGCCGAGACCATGGCGCTCAACCATGCTCAGCGGCTTTCCGACGGCCAACAGCTCCACATTCTGCCCTCCGGCGCCGCTCCACCTCCCGCACCCGGTGAACCCGCCCCCGCCGGCGACAACTCCAGCAGCCCTGGCGGCAGCGCTAGCGGCAGCGGCGTGAGCCTCAATAACGCCACCGCCGAGGAGCTCACCGAACTCAAGGGCGTCGGCGAGGTGACCGCGCTGGCCATCGTGGCCTACCGCGAGGAGCACGGCGGCTTCAAGGATGTGGAAGAGCTCCTGGAGGTCTCCGGCATCGGGCCGGCGAAGCTGGCACAGCTTAAAGACCAAGTCCAGCTCTAGCCCGTACCTGAGCGTGCGATGCGAGAACTGCGGCTCGTCCCCGGCGCGGCTACCGCCTGGCTGGCCGTCATCGCCGTGCTGCTCGCCGGCCGCGGTTGGGCCATCGCACTCATCGCAGTCGTCGTCGCGCTGTGCCTTATTGCTCGTCAGTGGGGCCAAGCGCTCTTCTGCGGGGCGGTCGCTGGGGGTGCGGCGCTCGTCGCCGCGGTGCGCCAGGATCGTGCTGCCGCATTCGACCTCGGCAGCGAAGTCACCGGGCGCCTTGTCACTGAACCAACGCAGACCAGTACGGGCGGCTGGCTGCTCAAGCTCAAGGTTCCGGGATACCCGACCCAGCTGCCGGTCTTTAGCCCAGAACCAGTCCCAGCGGCCGCTGGCGCCGAGCTTACGGCCAGGGTGAGGGTAGGGGAGTCGGATAGGGCGGGCGTCGGAAAGCTCAGCGCCAATGCCACCGACGTGCAGGTAACCGCCGAGCCCGAAGGCCTGGCCGGTTGGGCGGCCGAGGTGGCTGAGAATTTCCGCGCGCTGGTCCTCGATACCGTAGGCCCCTCCAGCCAAGGCCTGATTCCCGGCATGGTGCTCGGCGATACCGCGCTGCAAGATACCGCCGAGCGCGACCTGTATATCGCCACCGGGCTCTCACACTTAAGTGCTGTATCTGGCGCCAATGTGGCCATAGTCTGCTCCGCCGCGGCCGTGGTCTGCGCCGCCTTCGCGCTCGGGCCCCGCGCCCGCGTGGCCGCCTCCCTGTGCGCCCTTGCCACCTATGTTCTGCTTGTGGGCTTCGAACCTTCCGTCCAGCGCGCGGCCGTCGCTGGAGTAGTGGGGCTGCTTGCCGTGCTCAATTCCACGCGCATGGAGCCCATCCATGCGCTCAGCCTCGGCATCATCGCGCTGCTCTTTGTGGATTCCGACCTCGCCGTGCACTTCGGCTTCGCCCTATCCTGTGCGGCGACGCTCGGCATCGTGGCGCTGAGCCCGCTCATCTATAAGCACTTGGCCGTGACCGGCTGGCCCGCCATCTTCCTGCGCGCGGTTGCCGTGGCCATCGCGGCCGATATCGTCACCCTGCCGCTGGTGGCACTCATGTCCGGCGAGGTCTCCGTGGTCTCCGTGCTAGCCAATATCCTTGTCGAGCCCGCCACCGTGCCGATTACCATCGTGGGGCTTATCGCCGCCATCTTTGCCCAGCTCGGCCCGCTCGACGTGCTGGGCGCCGGCTTGCTGCGCCTCATTGAGCCCTTCTCGTGGTGGATTAATACCGTCGCCCACGGCGTGGCCCACCTGCCCGTGGTCACCATTCCTGCTAACCCGCTTTTTACGCTGCTTGCCTACGCCTGGATCATTGCCGGCCTCCTCTATCACCGCCCGTGGCTCACCTTGGCGCTGACGCTGGCGGGCATCGCCTGGCTCGGCCTGGCCGCAGGCTAGAATGGCGGGCATGCCTCCAGTACACCTCATCCTCGGCGACGATGAATTCCTCACCGAACGCGCCCGCCTGCACATCCAGCGCGCCGCGGCCGAGGAGAGCGGATCTTCCGGCACCCGGCCCGAGCTGACCAAGCTCAAGGCCTCCGAGGTCTCTGAGGGAGAGCTCCTCGAGGCCACCAGCCCGTCGCTCTTTGGCGATAACCGCGTAATCGTCATCAGCGACTGCGAGCGTGCCGGCAAAGAAGTAGTCGATATCCTCCTGCGCGCCTGTGCCAACCCCGCGCCGGGCATGACCATGGTCATCATCTACTCCGTGACGGCCAAGACGCTGAAGAAAAAGAAGAAGAAGCAGCCCGAGCTCGTGGCCAAGCTGCGCAAGATTGCGGAGGTCCACGAGGTCTTTTCGCTCTACCCCAATGAGCTGGGCCAGTGGGCCACCCGCGAATTTTCCAGCCACGGCGTGCGACCCACCCCGGACGTTATCCACGCCGTGCTTGAGGGAGTGGGCTCTGACCTGCGCGAGCTGGCTTCGGCCATCTCCCAGCTGGTCTCCGATACCGGCGGCAATGTCACCCGCGAGGCGGTGCAAAACTACTACGTCGGCGTGGCCGAGGTGGCCAATTGGGACATTGCCGACGCCGCCGTCGCCGGCCGCGTCGAAGCCGCCGTATCCACCTGCCGCCGCGCCCTCCAGCTGGGCGCGAGCCCCGTGGCGATTGCCGCCGCGCTGGCCAATAAGGTCGGCGCTGTCGCCCGCCTCTACTCCGCGCGCGGGGACCAATACTCGCTGGCGAGCCAAACCGGCCTAGCACCCTACGTGGTCAAAATGACCCAGCCCGTGGCCCGCCGCTGGTCCGCCGATAATGTCACCAAGGCCGTCATCCTCGTCTCCGAGCTCGATGCCGCCGTCAAAGGCCAAGGCGGTGAGCCCGAATTCGCCCTTGAGGCGGCCGTCAAACGCGTCGCGGAACTGGCGCGATAAGCTAGAAACCATGTCTGAGACGCAAGTGCAAGAATTCGCCGGTCGACTCTTTGACATGGCGCGCGAGGGCAACCTGGACCTCCTCGCCTATATCGACCACGGCGTGAATATCGATCTCGTCAACCACGAAGGCCAGTCCTTTATCATGCTCGCCGCCTATCACAGCCACGCCGAGCTGGTTACCGCACTTGCCCGCGCCGGCGCAGACGTCAACCTACTCAATGACCGCGGCCAGTCCCCGCTGGCCGGTGCCATCTTCAAGAAGGAAGACGCGGTTATCGACGCCCTCCTTGCCGCCCACGCCGACCCCACCGCCGGCCAGCCTTCCGCGCTGGATTCTGCCCGGCTGTTCGGCCGCGAGGACCTTATCCCCCGCCTCGAAAGCGAGGCGGGGGAGTGACCTGGACATCCTTTTTCACCCTCTTGCTGATGAACCTGGTGGGCGTCGCCTCGCCGGGGCCGGACATCATTTTGGTGACCCGCTACGCCACCCGCTCGCGCCGCCACGCCATTGCCGCGGCCGCCGGCATCCAGATCGGCGTGCTTTTCTGGTGCGCCGCCACCGTCTTTGGCGCCGCCGCGCTGCTGACCGCCTTTCCAGAAATCCTCGGCGCGGTCCAGGCCATCGGCGGCTGCTTCTTAGTGTTTATGGGAACCCGCGCGCTGCGCAGCGGCATCGCCCAGCGCGCCAACCCGCCCGTGGATCTGGAAGACGCCGCCGCCCAGCTCGGCCGCCTGCGCACCGCCTTCAAGGTCGGCCTGGCCACGAATATGTCCAACCCGAAAATCGTGCTCTTCCTCGCCGCGATGATCGCCCCGCTGCTTCCGGCTAGCCCACCCATCTGGTTGGCCATTGCGCTGACACTTTCGCTCTCGCTGTCGGCCTTCCTCTTCTTCCTCGTCGTCGCCACGGTAATTTCCACCAATGCCGTGCGCCGCAAGCTCATCGCCGCCGGCCCGTGGATCGACATCGGCTCTGGCCTCTTCTTTATCATCGCCGGTATCGTCCTCATCATCTCCGGCGGGCAGAACCTGCTGGCCTAAAACAGGCGCGGCGTGCCCTCTGCCACCGTGTCCAGCACCCACTGGGTCCAGCGGGCGACGGTGGATGCGCGCCGCCGGGACGTCGCCAAGCTGAGCCCCAGCCCCTCCATGGCCGCACAAATCTCCGCGGTGCTAGCCACCGCGCCGCGGGCCAAGCTGAGCTCAAGCACCTCGCGGAAAACCCGCCGCGCCGCCAGCGCCCGTATGAGCGCCGCATTCCGGGCGTCGCGCTGCGGCTGCTCGATAACCCGCCGCCCGTGCTCCGTCGGCTCCCACGCTTCCTGCACCGGCTCCGCCAGGCCCAGGTAGCGCGCGGCGTTGGCATAATAATCCGCCTGGCGCGGGTCGAAATCATAGCGCTGGGTAATCTCCGCCTTGCTTAGCGGCTGCAGGGCGATGAGCTCCAGCAGGTTGACCACCCGCTCGAAGCTATTAGCTTGCGGGAACGGCACGGCTGGCTCGGGTTCGGGCTCTACCGCCCACACAATATCGAGCGCCGCCTGCGCATCCAGAGTCGAGGCGGACAGCGCGTAGCGGGCGCTATCGACCAGCGCAATGCTGCGAAAATCCGCCGGGTCCCGAAATTCATAGCGGTACAGGTGGAAAATACCATTGGAGTACACCAGGTAAACCGGCACGACATCCTTGGCCAGGCGCTGCTGGAACCGGCGATACGGAAAATATAGCTGCCGGATATTGAAATCGTCCGAAAGGTGGTTCTTCGCCTCCACCAGCACCAGGTGCTCGAGCGATTCGAAGCCGCCGTCGATCTCCATCTGCGCGCGGTCCACCGCCACATCCACGCCCAAGTCCGGCAGCCGCACCTTAAGCCCGCGCGTGGACATGCGCCCGGCCACCGTCGCCTGCAATGGCCCGCAGCCCAGGAAGTCCTCTAGCATCCCGCTTGCCGACGCCCCATTTAACGCCACCGCCTCCGAGCTCACCCCCTCCAACGAGAGGGTGTCCAGCCCCGCGGGCAACTCCAGCGTGCGTACCTCGCCGCGCTGCGTTCCTGGAAACCGTTCGTAGAGGTTGAATCGCCCTACCAGGTATTCGCTGCGGCTGACCGGTACGATTCCCAGCTGGAGACGCTGAAAAATCCACGGCCGCGACGTAGAAAAATCATGCTTGGCCATCAGCCGCGGTTGCCGGCCTGAGAGCCGTTCTAGCTCCCTCGCGCCGATATAGAAATAGCCGCACCGCTCCAGCTCCGCGTCGTATCCTGCCGCCAGGATGCGCAGCCAGCCCCAGTCATTGACGCCGAGTTTCACCGACTCCGGCACACCAAAGCGCGCCCGCAGCTCCCGCGCTTCCGGCCCGCTAGTCACCGTGGACCTCGTAATTGCGCACCAGGACCTCGTCGACCTTGCCCCGCTTCGAACCAACGGAGTTAATCGCCCGCGTTGCCCCCACGATGCCCACTTCATAGTCCGCATAGAGCTCGCGAATGAACTCGGTGGCCGAATTAGACAACAGGAACTTCACCCCGCGCCTATCCAAGTCATCGCAGACCTCTTTGAGACGCTCTTGTTCCGCACGGTCAAAGCCGCCCTTCTGGTAGCCGGTAAACGAGCTCGTCACATTCACCGGGTCATAGGGCGGGTCGAAGTACACAAAGTCCCCCTCGCGTGCCTGTGCTACCGCCGCAGCGAAATCGCCCTGCGAGAAGGCCACATCATTATCCGCAAAATAACGGTGCACCGCGCGTAGCGTGTCCTCATCGCAGATGGTGGGATTCTTATAACGCCCAAACGGGGCATTAAATTGGCCGGCCGCGTTCACGCGATACAGGCCGTTATAGCAGGTGCGATTGAGATACAACGTTCGTGCGGCGCGCTCGACGGGGGAGAGGGCGGCAAACTTGTGGGCATCCCGGTCCACTGCGCGCAGTGCATAGAAAAACTCTGCCTCATTGGGGTAGCCCGCGAGTTCCGCAATCAGTTCATCGACGCCGCCGCGCACCACCTCATAGAGGTTAATGAGCTCACCATTGAGATCGTTGACCCGTGCGCTGGCCGGCTCCAGAGAGAAAAGCACCGCGCCGCCACCGATGAAGGGTTCGTAATAACGCCGCGGGGCCTCCGCCGGCAGGGCGGCGTGGATATGCGGCAAGAGCTGGCGCTTCCCGCCCGCCCATTTCACCAGTGGCTTAACGTTTTTCATCGTTGATTCATCTTAGCCGTCCCACCGGACACGAGCACCATCGGGCTTTCGAACGTGTGAGCGGATAAATCGGGTGCACGGCCACGCGGCGGCGCCATCTTGGTTGTCCAACGTCACAGTTTCGCCTAATAGTGCCATGACGGGCGAAAATGCGCAGCCGTGCCGGCGGGGAATTCCCCTGGTGTGCATGGCAGTTTCTCTGACCGAATATAAGGTAATAAAATCGCCTCAAAATCCCTTAGCTTGTAGGCAAAATAGAATTTCCTCACAATTTCTTAGGGAGAAAGAAAAGATACTGAAGCTTGAAGAGCGTCGGGACAGAAAGGGGCATTCATGCCGCGTATATCAAAAATCCGAGTCGCTGCGCTCAACCTCGTCATCGAGAATGGTTATGACGGGTTCACCATGGAGGAGCTCGCTCACAAAGTGGGCGTTTCCCGCCGTACGCTTTTTAATTACATAAAAGACAAAGAATCGGCAGTTTTAGGCTCCGAAATGTCGGAGGAAGTGGAGAACCAATTCCAAAATTTCGCCGCGGGATTGCCCACCGGAAGCCTGCGCGAAGATTCCAAGATCATGGCCATGACCGTATTCAATCGTGCCGTAGGCGATGAGTTCTTCCCCGAAATTTCCCAGCTCACGGCCCAGGCTTTGGCTAAGGATACGAAGCTGCGCGCCCTGTACTGCCAGCGCAATAGCCGCATAATTCAGCGCGTCCGCCAGGCGGTGCAGGCTCGCGAAGGTTGGAAGTCATCCGATCCGCGTCTTACGCCGACCGTCAACATCATCCACACCCAGTTCCTGACCGCCTTTGAGACCTTCGTGGAAACCCGTGGCGGCACTTCGCTTGCCGACGCCTTCCACAACGCCGGCGCCATCTTCGAAGACTACTTCAACGACGAACTGGCCTAAGATCCCCGCCTAAGTCTTACCGGCCCTACCTGCCGGTTCCGTCGGCCAAAGTAAGCCAAGAAAATCCCCCGGCGCGCTCCGTAGAGCGCGACCGGGGGATAATCTGTGCAATGGCTCTTAGTCCATCTTGTTGAATGCGGAAGCCATGCCGGACTTCTTGTTGGCTGCGGTGTTGCGGTGGAAGACACCCTTGGACACGGACTTGTCCAGGGCGCGGGATGCCACGCGCAGCTGCTTCTCAGCAGCAGCCTTGTCGCCAGCGGCAACGGTCTCGCGGAACTTGCGGATCTCGGTGCGGACGGCGGAGCGAACGCCCTTATTGCGACGACGTGCCTTCTCGTTGGTGATAACGCGCTTCTGCTTGGACTTGATATTTGCCATGAAAAATACCTCTTAGTAATCGAAAGTGATTGACGTAGAAACCGACCTACTCGGACTACTCCCGCGGCCAGCAATCACTGGCGCGCTCGGCGCTGGTATTCGAAGAGCGAACCCAAGGTCCTGCCCGCCCCGACCAGCGCGCCCGGCAAGTAAGTAACCAACACACAATAGCAGTACCGAACCCGACCTGCCAAAACCCTCCCCGCGACAGCCGTCTCCCAGGTCGCTGGCTCCCGGCCCGCTGGCTTCCTAGCCGCCGGCCGCGCGGCGGCTAGGCCCAGTGGTAGCGCGCCCGCAACCTATTCGCGATTCGTTCGAATCTGCGTTCCGGAAAAAGAGTGCCTTGCCGGCGCACCTGCTCCTCGGATACCTCGAGCAGGCGGTCGAGGCGCACCCAGCAATCGCACCCGGATTCGTCCCATTCGCCGGAACCGATTTCCAGCCAGGCGTCGTCAAGCGCATGCTTTGGGTTGGGGGAGATAAGCAAACCCATCACCGTGGTGCGGGTGCGGCCGACGACCAAAATGGCGCGCTCGCGCGGTGGTGCCTGCTTACCTTCGGCCGGTACCCACACCCAGACCACCTCGCCGGAATCGGCCTGGCCGTCCATATCGGGGGTGAAAAATATGGACCGGGGGTGGGAGGCAGTGGCCTCTACCTGGATATCGGCGGCCTTGCGCGGCCCGTGGAACTCATCCGACCTATCCAGCCCCAACCGGGAATTAATGCGGCTCAGGCCGGTGTCTATGGGCTCGCGCTCGCTGATTCCCAGCGCTTGGCGCAGACGGGTGAGCATGGCGCTTTTCATGTCGACTATTGTAGACGTATGTCTGAAAACTTTGCGGCCACGACGTTTACGGATCCCGCCCGAATCCGAAACTTCTGCATTATTGCTCACATCGACCACGGCAAGTCGACGCTGGCGGACCGCATCCTGCAGCTATCCAAGGTGGTTGCGGAGCGCGATATGCGTGACCAGTTCCTCGATAATATGGACATCGAGCGCGAGCGCGGCATTACCATTAAGGCGCAGAACGTGCGCCTGCCGTGGGTGCCCCAGTCCGGCACTGTGCAGGGGGAACAGATTGTCATGCAGATGATTGACACCCCCGGCCACGTGGACTTTACCTACGAGGTCTCCCGCGCGCTCGAGGCGTGTGAGGGCGCTATCCTGCTTGTCGACGCCGCCCAGGGCATCGAAGCCCAAACCCTCGCCAACCTTTACCTGGCGATGGAAAACGACCTGGAAATTATCCCGGTCCTCAATAAAATCGACCTGCCGGCCGCCGACCCGGAAAAATACGCGCTGGAAATCGCCAATATCATCGGCTGCGAGCCGGAAGAGGTGCTGCGCGTGTCGGGCAAGACCGGCGAGGGCGTCGTCGAGCTGCTGGACAAGGTCTGCGAGCTAGTTCCGCCGCCATCTTCTGAGTTCGACGCCGATGCGCCGGCCCGCGCCATGATTTTTGACTCCGTCTATGACACCTACCGCGGCGTGGTGACCTATATCCGCATGGTGGACGGCAAGCTCACCCCGCGCCAGAAGGTCACCATGATGTCGACCAACGCCAACCATGAGCTGCTGGAAATCGGCATCGTTTCGCCCACGATGCAAAAGTGTGAGGGCTTGGGTCCTGGCGAGGTGGGCTACCTCATTACCGGCGTAAAGGACGTCCGCGAGACCAAGGTGGGCGATACCGTCACCTGGTCCAACGGCGGCGCCGAAACCCCACTTAAGGGATACAAGGACCCGGACCCGATGGTCTACTCCGGCCTTTTCCCCATTTCCCAGGCCGACTTCCCGGACCTGCGCGATGCGTTGGAAAAGCTGCAGCTTAACGACGCCTCCTTAACCTTCGAGCCCGAAACCTCCGTCGCCCTCGGCTTTGGTTTCCGCTGCGGCTTCTTGGGTTTGTTGCATATGGAAATTACCCGCGACCGCTTGGAGCGCGAGTTCGGCCTCGACCTGATTTCCACCGCGCCATCGGTAACCTACCGCGTGGTGGCCGAAGACGGCGAGGAAAAGTGGGTCCACAACCCGTCTGACTGGCCGGAAGGAAAGCTCAACGAGGTCTATGAGCCCGTGGTGAAGATGACCGTCATCGTGCCCGAGCAGTTCGTCGGCCCCACCATGGAACTCTGCCAGTCCAAGCGCGGCCAGATGGGTGGCATGGACTACCTTTCCGAGGACCGCGTGGAGCTGCGCTACACCATGCCGCTCGGTGAAATCATCTTTGATTTCTTCGATATGCTCAAGTCCCGCACCAAGGGCTACGCTTCGCTGAACTATGAGGAGGCCGGCGAGCAGCTCGCGGACCTGGTAAAGGTCGACATCTTGCTCAATGGCGACCCAGTCGATGCCTTCTCTGCCATCGTCCACCGCGATTCCGCCCAGTGGTATGGCAATAAGATGACCAAGAAGCTCAAGGAGCTCATCCCGCGCCAGCAGTTCGAGGTGCCCGTCCAGGCGGCCATCGGCTCGAAGATCATCGCCCGCGAAAACATCCGCGCTATGCGCAAGGACGTGCTGGCCAAGTGCTACGGCGGCGATATCTCCCGTAAGCGCAAGCTGCTGGAAAAGCAGAAGGCCGGCAAAAAGCGCATGAAGACGCTGGGCTCCGTCTCGGTGCCGCAGGAAGCCTTCGTGGCCGCGCTGTCTACCGACGCCGACGATTAATCCACCCCACGCACGCCGAACCCACCTCGCAGCCATGCCGTGGTTGCGAGGCCAGGTTGAGCGGACGGCCTGAGCGGACGACCTGAGTGTTCAAGGCGTGTAACTAGGTCGATCCGGCCCAGGGCGGGACCCAGACTATTCGGCCCTGCCGCCGCTCAAGCCTGCCGCGCACCGGCGGCGCGTGCGGATCGTCGTCGTTGACGCCGTTGTGATACGGGCACGCCACGCTGAGATTTGCCATATTGGTCTCGCCGCCGTGTTTCCACGCCTGCAAGTGGTGGATCTGACACTTATCCGCCGGATAGTTGCACTCGGCCCACGGGCAGGTGGGATTTTCCGCGCCCGCCATCAGCCGCTGCTTATCCGAGGCATGCCGCGAGGTGCGATACAGGTTCACCGCTCCCTCATAAGGATGGACGAGGGTGACAAGCCCGCATTCGGCCAAGCGCTTTTCCACCAGCTTCGCGCCGCTTATTTCGGCACCATTGGTTAACCGCAGCGTAATTTCCTCACCTCCGCCGCTTAAGATTTCATCCAATTCATCGAGCTGGATGATGATATTCGTCGTCGCGGCAGGCCGCGCCGCAGCCCCGCCGCGGAAGAAGATATGCTCCACGGAATCAAGCGGCATCTCCTCGTTGATGCTGGCGTGCAGGTCAGCAATGAAATCGGAATCGCCGGTAATCGATAGCGTCGACGGGCCACCCTTGCGCCGCGTCATCCGCACGCCTTTCTCCGGCTGCCGCGGCGGATACAGCTCCTTCAACCGCGTGCGCGCGAGCCGCTCCACGTCCTGGTCGGTCGCGCATAGTTCAGCGCGCAGCGCCCACGCATCCCGCTTGGATTTCGTGCGCGAGACGTACTTTTCGATAATCTTCAACGTCGCCAAGCAATGCTTGGTCGCCCGGCAGGAGCGCTGCCGGCGGGTGAAGGGAGTGGGGCCAAAGTAGACGTCGGCAAGCGCAAGGAGGCTCCGGGCCTCCTGCCGAGGAAGCCCCAGCCGCCGCAGGTCGGCCTCGCGCGCGCCAGAGACCTCGCCGAGAAGCTCCATCGGCGAGGTAAGTTGGCGGGCGTAGTCCTGCAAGCGGGTCATGCCGGTGAGCCTAAGGCACCCCGCAAGCCCGCGATAGCCCACCAGCGCCCGCCTGTGGATAACTCGCCCCACCTGTCACACCAACCCCGAACCCGCCGGGCGGCCTGTGGATAACCTGCGGTACCCTCGAATGCGAAAGCGAGAAAAGGAGCTCCCCATGACTGACCCGACCAAGCGTATTCGCCCCACCAACCCTGGCCGCCTGGCTGCCCCGCGCCAGGCCCAGCAGCTGCCGCCCCTGCCGGTGACGCGGGCGCGCATTGGTGAGCGGGTAGCCACCGAGGTTTTCCAGGAAATGGGCGAGGGCATGCTCGAGGAGCTGCAGAACTTCCGCCGCGACCTGCACCGCAACCCGGAAATCGGCCTGGACCTGCCGCGCACGCAGAAGAAGGTCCTAGAAGCGCTGGAGGGCCTGCCGCTGGAGATTCACGTGGGCCAGGATTTGAGCTCGGTGGTGGCCGTGCTGCGCGGCGGCCAGCGCGGCGAGCGGCCGGTGTCGGTGCTTTTGCGCGCGGACATGGACGCCTTGGAGGTGCGCGAGCAGACCGGCAGCCCGTTCGCGTCGACGAATGGCTATATGCACGCCTGCGGCCATGACTTGCACACGGCCGGCCTCGTGGGCGCGGCGCGGATTCTGTGCGAGCACCGCGAGGAGCTGCACGGCGATGTCACCTTCATGTTCCAGCCCGGCGAGGAAGGCCCGGGCGGCGCGCTGCCGATGATTGAGGAGGGCGTGCTCGACGCCGCTGGCCGACGCCCCATTGCCGCCTACGGCCTGCACGTCGGCCCCCAAGACCGCGGCACCTTTCACTATGTGCCAGGCCCGATGATGGCAAGCTCCTCCAACTTGACCATCACGGTGCTGGGCAAGGGCGGGCACGGCTCCCGCCCGCACGATGCCATCGACCCGGTAGCGGCGCTGGCGGAGATTCAGATGTCGCTGCAGACGGCGCTGACCCGCCGTTTTGATGCGCTGGAGCCCATCGTGATTACCGTGACCAACCTGTGGGCGGGCGACGGCGCGTATAACGCCATCCCGGAGCGCGCGGCCTTGGGCGCGACAGTCCGCGTGCTGCGCGATGAGAAGATCGACGCCGTGCGCCAGATGATTACGGAGGTCTCCAGCTCCGTCGCTGCCTCGCACCGCTGCACCGCGCAGGTGGATTTTGAGATTTTGTACCCGACCACCAAGACGAATGCGCGCGAGAACCAGTTCGCCGCCACCTTGTGGGGCCAGATGTTTGGCGCGGAGAATGTCCAGCCTTTCGACGCCCCGATGATGGCCTCCGAGGACTTCGGCTACGTCCTCTCCCAGGTGCCGGGCACTTTTATGTGGATGGGCACGGCCAATCCGGAAAAGCCCGAAAATCAGCGCGAGTGGAATCACTCGCCAATGATGCGCTTTGATGATTCCGTACTCGGCATGCAGGCCGCCGCGCTGGCGGCCGTGGCGTTTGAGCGCCTCGCTACCGAGAACGAGCATCCGTCCGCGCAGACGAAGGCCATGCGCGATGCGGCCGGGGTGCAAAGATAATTCATCCCTAGGGACTATGGCCGCCGGCTTAAGCTTGAGGCCATGGTCAGAACGAAGTGGAGCACGGCGGGAATTGTTGCCGCTTGTGCAGTGGCGAATTGGCTCATCGGCGTGGCGTTGATGAGCTTCGATATTGAGGAATACTCGCCGTCGTTTGAGGAGTACGGGCCCTATATCTGCACCGGCTTTGCGGTGGGCGTGTTGACGATTATTGCCCTGCCCTTTGCCTTAGAGCACCAGCCGCGCGAGCTTTCCGACGTCGACTATGCCGGCTCCACCCGCAGCTTCATCGCCGGTTGCATCGTGCTGTTGGGGTCGAGCTCCTATTTTGGTGCGGCTAGTGGAGTTGTGGCTTTTATTTCCATGGTCTCGCGCCGATCGACCTTGCGTTCGGTGGCCGCAGTGGCGTGCTTCGTGGTGGCGTTTGCGGTTGAAACTAGCTTTAACCCCTATATGGCCTGGGACGATATCGGATGGGTTGGTGCCATCTTCGTTGTTGTTGTGATGGTCGCGGGGTTATTGGTAGGCCAAAAGCGTGGCAATCTGCGCGAAAAGCGGTGGCGGGTGGAGCAACAAGCCCGGATGAATCGCGAAGAGATGCGCGCCAGGGTAGAACGCGCGCGGCAAGAGGAGCGCGCGAATATCGCGCGGGACATGCACGATTCGCTCTCGCACCGCTTGAGCCTGGTGGCCATCCATGCGGGTGCGCTGAGCTATCCGCGCGAGGGCGTGCCCGACGAGTTCACAGACGCAGCGCGCACCATCCGCACGGAAGCCCAGAACGCGGTAGAAGATTTGCGCACCGTCTTAAGCGCCTTGCGCGAAGACCTTTCCGAGGATCCGCGCACCACCTTAGAAGAGCTAGTCGCGGCCGCGCGTGAGGCCGGAGCCGAGGTGACCGTGACCTACGCGGACGGTGCCAGCCCGGATGTTTTTACTGGGCTATCCACGATGGCGCAGCACGCCGTGCACCGCGCAGTACAGGAAGGCCTGACCAATGCGCGCAAGCACGCCGCTGGCCAGCCGGTGAGCATTACGGTGCGCGAGGTGGCCGGTGAGGTGGGCATCGAGATGCGCAACCCGCTCTCGGCGGCTAAGGCCGGGGATCGCGCAGGTGCCAGCGCCGGCGGCTACGGGCTGGTGGGACTGCGCGAGCGTGTGGAGCTATCCGGCGGGCGCATGAATGTCCACGTCGGCGAAGAAGGTGAGGAATTTAGCTGGAGCATCCTGCTACCACTGGCGCACAAGGAGGCCACACAATGAGCGAAATGAGTTGGCAATTGCGCCATCCCGATTACGGGCTTATGCGCATCGACTTGGAAGAGACCACGGAGCGCGAGGGGTGGACCGGAAAGTACTTGGATTCCACGCGCAGCCTTTTTACTTCTACGGTCGACGGAACCACGCGCAAGCTCAGCTATATCGACACCGATGACTCGGCCTATAGCGTGGAATTCCTGCGCGGAAATAGCGATGATAATGCTCCCGAAGACGCAGATCGCGTCGAGTTACATGAGCGCCGTGGTTACATCGTTCCGGAGTTTCGCGGACAAGGAGCAAGGGTGATGTTTGCGGCGGTGGGGAAGGTGGACGTCGATAAGCGCCTGCATCGGGTGAACTTATGGACGTTGCTCCTGCAGACTGCGCTGACATTCATTGCGGCCACTCTAGTCATCGACTTTTTCCCGAAATTCTTCGAAAAGTTAAACGATATTCTCGTGCCCTCGTTCCTTAACGCCGTAGTGGCGGGCCACGCCAAGATAGTGCCGGTAGTACTGGCGATCTTCGTGGCGCTTACAGTGGCGTATACGCCCGTTGCGTCGCAGTTCTGGCGCGCGCGGTGGAATCAACCAGTGGGAAAGGAAGCATGATGGCCGACGCACTGCGTGTAGTGCTCGTTGACGACGAGGATCTAGTCCGCAGCGGCCTGCGCCTGCTGCTATCCAACGCGCCCGATATCGAGGTCGTGGCCGAGGCGAGCAATGGCCGGGACGCGGTGGCTACCGTGCTCGACGCGCAGCCCGATGTGGTGCTGATGGATATTCGCATGCCGGTCATGGATGGCATCGCGGCCGTGGAGAAGATTCTGTCCGTTCACGCAGTGCCGATCATCATGCTCACGGCCTTCGATACCGATTCCTTCATCCTGCGGGCTCTGCGTGCCGGGGCGGCTGGGTTCCTGCTGAAGTCGACGCCGCCGGAATCGCTCATGGCGGCCGTGCGTGCGGCCGCGGCGGGGCAGCCGTTGTTGAGCCCGCAGGTCGTCGACAAGCTGGTAAGCATGCAGGGGCCCGCGCTTGACGACGCCCATTCGCACCACACCCGCACCGCCCGCAACCGCCTAGGTAGGCTTAGCTCCCGCGAGCGCGAAATCGCCGAGCTGGTGGCGCAGGGCTTGAATAACCAGGAAATTGCCGACCGGCTCGTGGTGTCCATGGCCACGGTAAAGTCCCATATGCAGCACATTTTGAAAAAGATCGGCGGCACGAGCCGCGTGCACATCGCAATTATGGTCTTAGAGGCGCGTGGCTGAGGCCGGAGAATCCTCCCTGCGGGGGATACCGCGCTGGCGGTGGGTCGGCTTAGACTGGTGCGCGTTATGAAGTTGTTCCGAAAATCCGACGAGATGCTCCAGCGTCCGCTGTGGCAGAAAATTCTCATCGCAGTAATCGCTGTCGTCGGCGACGTGTTGGCCGCGTCGGATAGTGTTTCGGTAAATGATGTCTCAGAGAATCGGGTGCTTGTTATACTTGCGGTGTTGGTCGGTACTTGGGCGCTTTTACCTTTGGCTTTGCGCCATGCCGTTGGGGAGCGTGACCCGCGCAGCACGCAGCCTGGCCCGCGCAGTGCATTGGTAGCCGCAACCATTATTTCGGCGACGGTGACGATTGCTGAGTTCCGGCCTTCGGTATTTATAGCGGCGTTTTCTGCGGCCTCGCGCCGCAGCCGGTTGTGGATGGCGCTGGTATGCACGGCCATGGTGCTCTCGGAGTTGGTCGATTTTGATATATCTCGAAGCGAAGGGCTTAGTGCGCCCGGGAAGTTGGGATTTTTCTCTGGCATCATCCTCCCAGCAGTAGTGGTTTTGATCGTCGGATTGGTCCGCTCGAACCAAAAAGAGCGCACGATTGCGCTGCAGGCGCAGGCGGAGCTCACACACGAGGAAATGGCTACGCGGGAGAATTTTGCGCGGCAGGAGGAACGCGACCGGATTGCGCGGGATATGCACGATACGCTCTCGCATCGGCTGAGCATGATTGCGGTCTATGCCGGCGGGCTGGCCTACCGTAAGGACCTAGATCCGGAAGAGACGCGGAAATCCGCGCGCACGATTCGCGATGAAGCCGAGGCCGCCGTGGGGGATCTGCGCGAGGCGCTGCACTCGCTGCGCAGCGAGGGGCGCATCGATCCGCGCGAGGGCGTGGAATCGCTGGTGGAGCGTTCCCGCCAGGCGGGCATGGAGGTGGAAGTGCGCTACCAGGCGGGCGCGGGGCCGCAATCGCTGGAGGAGCTGAGCACCATGGCCGGCCACGCGCTCAACCGCGCGGTCCAGGAGGGCTTGACCAACGCCCGCAAGCACGCGCCGGGTAAGCCGGTGACCATCACCATCGCCGCGCTTGCCGACGCCCTGTCTATCACCATGTCTAACCCCGCAGCCCAGGCTGGTGAGAAGGGGAGTTTGCACAGTGGTGGGTATGGGATCGTCGGCATGCGCGAGCGCGCTAGTGTGGTGGGCGGATCGCTGCAGGTAAACGATGAGGAAGGACGCTTCTCGTGGACGCTGCGCCTGCCGAGGAAGGAAGTACAGTGAGTGAGATTCGGGTGGTGCTCGTCGACGATGAGCCGCTGCTGCGCCACGGGCTGCGCATGATCTTGGAAGGCGCGCCGGGCATTAGCGTCGTCGGCGAGGCCGGCAACGGCAAGGAAGGCATCGAACTTATCCTGGCAGAGGAACCAGATGTGGCGCTGATGGATATTCGCATGCCGGTCATGGACGGCATTGAGGCGACGGCGCAGCTGCACTCGCTTGCAGGCGCGCGCGATATCCCGGTGGTGATGCTTACTGCTTTTGATACCGACGAGTTCATCCTGCACGCCCTGCGCGCTGGGGCGGTGGGCTTCTTGTTGAAGACGACGGCGCCGGAGGCGCTGGTGGCGTCGGTAAGAGCGGCGGCCCAAGGCCAGCAACAGCTCAGCCCGAAGGTGCTAGAAAACCTGGTGGGGCTGGCGGACACGCCGCCGCAGCCAGAGCAGGAGATGATTCAGCCCAGCGGGTTAGCCGAGCTGAGCGAGCGCGAAAATGAAATTGCCCAGCTGGTGGCCCAAGGACTGAGCAACGCCGAGATTGCCGAGCAGCTATTCATCTCGCTGACCACGGTTAAAACGCACATGAAACACATCCTGGCCAAGATCGATGGCACCAACCGGGTGCACATCGCGATTGCGGTGCTCGGCGGTTAGGCGTGGCTAGGGCCGGCGGAAAATGGCGGAGGCTAGGCCCACAAGCGCAATAACGCCAACAATGATGGAGGCAGCCAGCCAGTACTGCGGGTAGTACTTGAGCGTGTAGCCGAATACTTGGCCGTCGTCGAAGTGCTGCCACAGCGCGATGGGCATCCACCAGAGCTTGGTTAGCGTGAGGATGGCGCCCACCAGGCCGGCGGCGACGCGGCTGCCTCCGCGGAGGAAGAAGCTGGCCACAACGAGCACAATGCCGGCGATGGTCAGCGCAAATAACAGGGGAGCTTCGGTGCCCAGCGGAGAGCCGCGCAGCAAGAACTCATGGTCAATTTCGTGTTGCTCGATGAGGGTATATCCATCAAGGACAACGTCGCCGGGGATTCCCATTATTTCTCCTTCTCACCCTCGAAGTTGGGGTGATTCTTATCGTGCTTGGGGTCGTACCCGTCGGACCATGCGCCGGTATCGAAGTCATAGTCGACGTTCTCGCCTTCCTCATCGGTGCGCTGGTACCACTCGGTATAGCGCTCAGCAGAGGAGTCGAAGTCGTGGCCGGCGCCGCGGTCACCTTCTGCGTGTTGAACGGTGAATTCGAAGTCATCGCCATGCTTTTCGATGCCGCGCATGATCGCATTGTCCATTGCCGTGCGGGCGTAGGTGCGGCGGATAAACATCGGGTCCGAGCGCAGGTCACGGATGAAGGCCACCATCATGGCCAAAAGCACTAGGCAGAAGGGCAGGGCGGCGAGAATAGTGAGGTTTTGCAGGCCGGTTAGCACGTCTTCGCCGCCGGTCAGCAGCATGACGGCGGCGATGCCCATCATGCACACGCCCCAGAAGATGACTACGAGTTTATTCGGGGTGGGATCACCCTTGGAGGACATCGTTCCCATCACCACGGAAGCGGAATCCGCGGAAGTAACGAAGAAAACGGCCAACACCACAAGCAGGATATAGGGCGTAATGGAACCTAAAGGCAGGTCCTGGAACATGGCGAAGAGCACCTGCTCATTAGAGGATTCGCCGTCGAAGCCGGCGATGCCTTCGCGGTTAAAGGAAATCGCGGTGCCGCCAAAGATGGTAAAGGCGAGGATGAGGATGGTGGTAGGTGCGAATACCGTGACGGCAGTAAATTCCCGGATGGTGCGGCCGCGGGAGATTCGGGCGACAAAGAGGCCGACGAACGGCGTCCAGGCAATCCACCAGGCCCAGTAGAAGGCGGTCCAGTAGGACTGGAATTCGATGGTCTCATCGCCCCAGGACAAACCCTTGGCCATCATTGGCAGAAGCTGATCGATGTAGGTGACAATGCCGGCTGGGATGAGGTTCAGCAAGAGCAGGGTGGGGCCAACGAGGAAGACGAAGAGCACTAACCCTAGGGTCAGCGAGATATTGATATTGGAAAGGTAGCGCACGCCGCGCGCCACGCCGGAGACCGCAGAGATGATAAACGCGCAGCCGAGAACCGCAATAATCACGATAAGCGCGGTATTAGTCATAGGGCCAGCACCACGGATGATGCTGATGCCCTCACCGATCTGGATGGCAGATAGGCCCAAGGTTGCGGCGGTGCCGAAGAGGGTGGCGATGAGCGCGAGGACGTCGATAAGCTTGCCCACCGGCCCATCCGTATCGCGGGAGCCGAAAAGCGGCTTGAAGATGGAAGAGACCAAAGGCACGCGCCCGCGGCGGTAGGAAGAGTAAGCAATCGCCGCGCCGACCAGCGCGTAGGCCGCCCATGGGGATATGCCCCAGTGGTAGTGGGCCTGGGCCATGGCTTGGTGCAGGGACTCGACGGTATTGCCGTCTACCGTATGCGGCGGCGGGGTGAGGTAATGCGATAGCGGCTCGGACGGGCCATAGAAGAAGATGCCCACGCCGATGCCGGCACCGAACATCATGGCTACCCAGCTGAAGTAGCTGAACTCGGGCTCCTCGTCATCGGTGCCGAGCTTGATGCGACCCAATCGGGAGCAGCCGATATAGGCCATGGTGACAATGGCCAGCATCATGGTGATATTGAGCAGCCAGCCGGCGTTGGTAATGGCCCAGCCGAAGGCGGAGGATGAAGCGCTGGCCACGCTATCTGGCATGAGGACGCCCCAAAAAATGAAGGCGACGATGAGAATGGCGGTGATGAAAAACAGCGGTTTATCCAGGCCAAATTTATTGCGCTGGTCTTCGACGTTGATACCGGGAACCAGCCCCGGATGCATGTCATGTGGGTAAATGCCCACGGCGCTGCCCTTGTCATTGGACTCGAGGGAGCGCTTATATGCGCGGGCGGATCGAGGGGAGTTCACGAGTTCCTTACGCGGCAAGGGTAGGTCCCTGCCTTACTAGACGGTCCTCTTATTGTCCTGCACCGCCTGTAAAACCGCAAATAAAGTGCATAAATACTGCATTATGGGACCAACTGGTGCACAAAAGATAGACAATTCGGTCTTTATTGTCGTAGGCTGAAGCCCCTGACTCGATACAAGGAGACACAGTGATCATTACGGGACTTCTCACCGGCATCGTCTTCGGTGCTGTGTTGCAGCGCGGGCGCTTCTGCGTGACCGGAATGCTGCGCGATATCTTTCTCAATAAGACCTGGCGCGGCTTTACCGCCCTGCTCATTTTGATTTCGGTGCATGCCTTTGGCCTGACTCTGTTGACAGGCACGGGCGTGCTTTCGCCGGAGATTAGCGATTTCAAGCCGGTAGCCGTCATCGTGGGCGGCTTCATCTTTGGCCTCGGCATCATCTTGTCCGGCGGTTGCGCGTCCGGCACGTGGTACCGCTCGGCCGAGGGCCTGGTCGGCTCGTGGATTGCGCTGCTGTTTTACGGGCTTTCGGCCGCGGCCATGAAGTCCGGCCCGCTGGCTGGGGCGAATGATTGGTTCAAGCAGTGGAGCCTCCCGGTCACCACCATCCACGGCGCGCTGCATATCTCGCCGTGGATCCTGGTGGCGGTCCTGTGGGTCGTGACCTTCCTGCTGTGGCGCCACTATCGCGCCAAAGACGCCGGCCGCCCGAAGGTAGACCTGGGCCAAGCGTGGTACGCCAAGCCGCTGAATATAAATGTCGCGGCCGTGCTCGTTGGCGTCATTGGCACAGTGGGCTTTGTTCTTTCGGCCAACGCCGGCCGCAATGGCGGCCTCGGCATCACGACGCCGACGGCGGACATCGTTCGCTGGACCGCCACCGGCGATTCCGCGCGCATGAACTGGGGCACCCTGTTGGTCATCGGCCTTCTGGTAGGTGCTTTCCTTGCCGCGAAGTCCGCCGGTGAGTTCCGCGTGCGTGTCCCGGATGCACAGACTGCAACCCGCGCCATTTGGGGCGGCATCATGATGGGCGTGGGTGCGTCGCTGGCCGGCGGTTGCACCGTGGGCAATGGCATGGTGGAGACCTCCCTGTTTAGCTTCCAGGGCTGGGTAGCGCTGTTCTTTATGGCCCTGGGCGTAGGTGCGGGCGCGCGCCTGTGGCTGAAACCCAAGAGTGAGCCGCAGCAGCCGCAGACCTACTCCACCGAGGAATCCGTGGATAACTCGGTGGTCTCCGCCGAGGACAAGGTCCTGCCAAGCTTCGCCACTGCCACCGGGGCGGTAGCGCTCAAGACCAAGCCGCAGGCCAAGGAGAAGGCTCGCGCGTTGGGTAACGGGCGCTATGCGCTCGATACCCTCGGCGCGGTGTGCCCGTTCCCGCTGATTGAGGCCAAGCAGGTCATGGCGGAGCTGGAGCCGGGCGAGGCGCTTGTCATTGACTTTGACTGCACCCAGGCCACCGAATCCATTCCGCAGTGGGCGGCCGATGAGGGCTATGAGATTCGTGATTTCCATCGCTCGGGCGATGCTGGTTGGCAGGTCACGGTGGTCAAGGGCGGATAATTACATCATTGTCAGCTACTATGTGGAGGCAGAAGAATCGAGCGTGATTCTTGTGCCTCCTTTGTGGTTTGAAAGAAGTTATTGCATGCCCGAGTTTGATGATAATTCCACCGCTGTTGCGGATATTTTGCATGCCTTCGCCGTCTTTGAGCGCGAGGAAGAACACCTGCTGGACGCGGAACTGCGGCTCAACGTCTATGCCAGCTAGGCCATGATCCGCGTCTTTGCTGCGTTATTGCCCTCGGCCGCCGCGCGTGAGCATTTGGGGCATACGCTGCGGCCCATCCACGCGGCAACTACTAATGAGCTGCGTTGGACGGATCCGGATAATTGGCATGTGACCATGGCGTTTTATGGAGAGCAGCCCAATGATGCCGCGGCGGTGCGCGAGCACCTAGCCCACGCGGTGGCTGGGCGCGCGGCGTTGGATGTGCACCTGAGCGGGGCGGGGAGCTTTGAGCAGCGCACGCTATGGGTGGGCGTCGGCGGGCAGGCGCGCGGTGTGCGGGAGTTGATGGCGGAGTGCCAGCTTGCCGACGTCCCCTTTAGCCACCACCGCCCCCACCTCACCGTCGCGCGCGCTGGTCGGCGGACCCGCGAGCCGTGGGCGCTGGCGGATTATGTGCGCGCGTTATCGGTGTATCGGGGGCCGGAATTTCGCGCGGACCGGGTGTGCCTGATGCAATCGCACCTCGGTGAGGGCCGCGGCGGTGGCCCACGCTACGAAGTTATAGAGGAGTATCCGCTGTTTTAAGCGGCGCGTGCGGTGCGGATTTCGCGGACGAGGGAATCAAGCTCCGCGCGGGTGGCGGTACGATCCGGATGGGTGGTGCAGAAATCTAGCAGGAAGTAACCGGCATGTTGTACGGCAATGTGGCGGGCCCAGAATTGGCGCACGGCATCGGGGTTATCCACGGCGAGGGATTGGATGGCGCGGCGCTCCGAGAGCAGCTCGTATTGCAGGTCGCGGCGCGCGGACAGTACGGCATCTGGGGTATTGACAAAGAGCAGACCGAGCAGGGTGGCCATGGACTCCATCGCGCGGACCTGCAGGCGGGCCTGATTGCGAACGGGGGCGCTGCGCTGCCACAGCCACAGCACCGCGGTGGCGATGAGGATGGACAAGATGATTTCGCCGCAGCGAGCCTGGATGGTGGGCCACAGGGGACGGGTGGCGGAATTGCCCATGAGGAGGGCGAGCGGGGTGGAGAAGATAACGCAGATGGCGTAGTTCTTGGCCACGAAGATTTCGGCACAGAATTGGCACGCGGCCAGCGCGAGCAGGAGCGTCCAACCTTGAATGCCAAAGTAATGGAGAATAGAAAACAGCAGTACGCCGACGACAGAGCCGAGCATGCGGTGGATGCCGCGGACGGTACCCGGCACGTGCTCGGGTCCCCATTGCAGCATGAGGAAGGCAGAGACCACGCCCCAGTCCGGGCGGTCGAAGCCGAGGGTAAGGCCCACCAGTACGGTAATGGCCGCGGAAAGGACCACCTTTTGTGTCGTGACCATGGCGTGCGAATCTCGGACCGCGGCGCGGTACAGGCGGTAGCGGCCGGTGGGGCGGGTGTGCGGGATGGCGGTGCGATCCGGATCGACGTCGGTGACATTATCGGTGAGCTGATCCGAATCGGCGCCCAAATCCAAGGCACGGTTATGCGCCACGATGGTGTGCTGGGCTGCGAGGGTGCGCTCTACTAGGTGGGCGCCCTGGGAGTCGATGACGCGGCCGCCGCGGATAATGCGGGCGTCGGAAAGCGCCTGCCAGGCAGCAAAGAGCGCGGTCTGCGCCTGGTGGTGGCGGGCCAAGGAATCGTCGCGGTCATCCTTGAATGCGGCCGCGGCCTTTTCCAGTGCGGCGACCGCGCGGCGCTCGGGGCCGTGGGCATCAATCAGGGCCGGCGCCATGCCGAGCACGAGGCTGGCCACCATGCCCGTCAGCGCCCAAAAGAGCAGCTGGCCCACGGTGACGTCGGTGCGCGCGAGCATTACCGAACCGCCGCCAACCATGACCAAGAAGAAGGTGCCCGGTGGTGGTAAGCGCAGGGCATTTTGGGCAAAGCCGCACACGGCGGCCAATGCCGTGGTGTACAGGCCCGCTAGCAACAGCCACCAATGGCCGTGGCCAGGCGCAAAGATGAGGTGGCCTACCAATACGCCCACGGCCGCGACGGTAATGAGTGCAGTACCGGCGGTGAGCATGACGCGCGGGCGGGTGCGATAAGGGTGGTCCTCGCCAAAGATGACGGTGAACGCGCCGGTGGAAATGAGCAGGATGGCGTAGTCGTGGCCGGTCAGCAGCGCGATGGCGCCGGGAATGAGAATCGCCAAGCCCGCGCGCAGGGCACTGGGCCAGCGCACCGAGGCGCTATTAAACGCGGTGAGCAACTGGGTGGTGCTGGGGCGCTGCGGGATGGGATAGTCAAGCTGGGTGGCCACGGAGCAGCAGGATCCTTTCTCGGCGGAGTTATCTGACCCGACTACCTTACGCCCGAAGCCACCCGCTTTACATGTCGGCGGCCGCGATGAGCCGGCGCGTGTAGTCCGTGCTGGGCGAGGACCATATGGAGTCGGTCGCGCCGTGCTCGATGAGCCGGCCGCGGTCAAGGACCGCAACGCTATGGCATAGGTGGCGCACCACCGCGAGATCGTGGGTGACAAAGAGCAGGGTGAGCTTGCGCTTGGCGATGACCCCCGCCAATAGCTCCAGCACCTGGGCGCGCACGGACATATCGAGGGCAGAGACGGCTTCATCGGCCAGCAAGATATCCGGCTCGCCGCACAGTGCGCGGGCGATTGAAATGCGTTGGCGCTGGCCGCCGGAGAACTCGTGCGGGAAGCGGTCGAGGCTATCGGCCGGCAGGCCGACTTCCTCAAGCGCGGCCGCGGCGCGAGCGCGCTTGTCGGCTTTGCCGAGGTTGCCGGGGATGGCCTCCGCGATGGATTTCCAGATTTTCAGGCGCGGGTTGAGCGAGCCTTGTGGGTCTTGGAAGACCATCTGCACGCGGCCGCGGACGTCGATGTCACCACTCGTGGGCTGGTCGAGCCCGGCGATGAGCTTGAGCAGGCTGGTCTTGCCCGAGCCGGAGCCGCCCACGATGCCGAGGCGCTCGCCGTGGTGCACGCGCAGGTCGATACCATCGAGCGCGGCATGTGCGCCGTGGACCTTGCTGACCCCGCGTAGCGTCACCAGCGCATCTTCCGCCGTGGCCGGAGAAAGGCTCAGCTCCGGCGGCCGCGAGGAGGCGATGAGCGTGCGGGTATAGGGATGCTCGGGGTGGACAAGTACGCGCTCGGTGGGGCCGGATTCCACCACCGCGCCCTGGTGCATGACTAGAACGGTGGGGCACATGCGGCGAATAACACCCAGGTCATGGGTGATAAAGATTAGAGCGGTGCCGTGGGCCTTGGTCACCCGCTCGATGACGCGCAGCACGCCGTCCTGGGTGGTGGCATCCAGCGCGGTGGTTGGTTCATCGCAGATGAGCAGATCGGGGCGCCCGGCCATGGCCATGGCGATGAGCACGCGCTGGCGCTGCCCGCCGGAGAGCTGATGCGGGAATCGGGAGGCGACATCGGCGGCTAGGTCCACCTCGTCGAGCGCGGCCGCGCAATCGCGCACCCCGGCCTGGGAGAGCTGCGTGCCGATGCGCATGAGCGGATCCAGCGCGCTCATCGGCTCTTGGAAGACCATCGCCATGGTGGACCCGCGCAAGGGGCGGATGCGGGCATCGCGCGCGCCGATCACCTCGGTCCCATCCACGGTGACGGAGCCGCTCGCCCGCACCCCATTGGGCAGAAGGCCCATGATGGATAGCGCCGTGAGGGACTTGCCGGAGCCGGATTCACCAATGATGCCGAGCTTCTCGCCGGCCGCGAGCTCGATATTGATGGGGCCGAGTAGGGCAGTGGTGGACCCGGTGGCGGTAACCGTCAGGTTATCTACGTGGAGCAGGCTCATCGCGCGGATCCTTTCAGGCGGGGATCGAGGAGGTCACGGAGGGCGTCGCCAAGCAGGTTAAAGCCCAGCACCGTTGCAGCAATGGCAAGGCCAGGCCAGAAGGCCTGCAGGGGAGCGGTGCCCAGCAGCGACTGGGAATCTTGCAGCATCCGGCCCCAAGAGGCCGCCGGTGGGGCAGTGCCCAGGCCGAGGTAGGACAGGCCGGCCTCGGCCAGGATGGCGAGGGCGAAGTAGACGGAGGCCTGCACGATGAGCAGCCCGGTGAGGTTGGGAAGGATATGGCGCAGCGCCACCTTCCAGCCCGGCACCGCGGAAATGCGCGCGGAGGAAATAAAGTCCTGCGTGATAACCTGCAGCGTGCCCGAACGCGCCACGCGGGCAAAGGAGGGAATGCCGGCGATGCCGATGGCAACCATGGCCGTCAGCGTCGAAGGGCCCCACACCGCGCCGGCAATGATCGCCAACAACAGCGCGGGGAAGGCAAGCAGTAGATCCGCGCCGCGCATCACCAGCGCATCGGCCCACCTGCCGCGGCGCATGCCGGCCAGGATGCCCAAGGGCACGCCCACGAGGGCGGCGATGCCCACCGCAATGAGCCCGACGAAGACCGTAATCTGGGCTCCCGCCATGATGCGGGAGGCGGTATCGCGCCCAAAGCGGTCCGTGCCTAGGAGATGCTCGGCGCTGGGGCCAGCAAGGCGCACATCCGGGTGCGCGAGCGTCGGGTCATACGGCGTCCACACCAGCGAAAGTAGCGCCACCAGCACCGTGGCGGCAACGAGGAAGGCTCCCAGCCAGCCAGAAAAACGCAGCTTCATTATTTCTCACCTGCCGTGATGCGCGGATCGATGAATCGGTAGGCCACATCCGTTAAGGCATTGACCACCAAGGCGAAGGCAACGAGGAGCATGACCAGGGTTTGCACCGTAGTCAGATCGCGCACCGCCACCGCCTCCAACAGCATGGAACCAATACCGGGGATGACAAAGACGGATTCGATCACCACCGCACCCACGACCATCGTGGTCAGCTGCACGCCCGCCACGGTAAGCACTGGCAGCGCCGCATTGCGCAGGCCATGGCGCTTGAGCGCCTCCCACGGGGACTGGCCGAGCGCACGGGCGGTGCGGATATAGTCTTGATGCAGCACATCAAGCACCGCCGAGCGCACATAGCGCGTGAGCATCGCACCTTGCACCACGGCCAGCGCAATGACCGGCAAAATAAGGTGGCGGATAAACTCGCCCACGCCCTGGTTCGGCGGCACCCACCCATTGGCCGGCAGCCAGCCCAGATGGACGGCAAAGATGGCCACCAGAATGATGCCGAGGAGGAAGCTTGGCACCGCAATGCCCAGCTGCGTGCCGGCCGACACCACATCCGCGCCGCGGGTACGGTTGCGCAGCGCCAGCCACATGCCCATCGGGATGGCCCCGGCCAGCGCAAGCAACATCGCCAGGCCAATGAGGATGAGCGTGACCTGGGCGCGGTCTAACACCAGCGGGGTAATATCCTGCTGCGAGGACAATGACTGCCCAAAGCTGCCGGTAAAGAGGCCCCTTATCCACTCCCAATACTGCGTAAGTAGCGGGCGGTCCAGCCCCAGCTCGGAGCTCAGCTTGCCGACGGCCTCTTCGGTCGCATTGACCCCCAGCGCCACCCGCGCCGGGTTGCCCGGCACCGCGCGCATGAGCGCAAAGATGATGATGGAGGCTACAAAGAGCGTCAACGCGAAGCGCAGCAACGGGCGCACGATGGCGCGCCCCGTGGTGCGAAGGGAACTCATCAGGCCTCCTTTTCGATATTGTTGGTGGCTTTGCCGCTCGCGCCCGCCTCAGCGGTGGTGAGGTCGCGCAGGATGAGCGCGTCGGTGATTTGATCTGGGTGTAGACCGCGTACGCCGGCGCGGGTGAGCACGATATTGGGCATATTCATGAGCGTCAGCGCGCCCGCATCAGCCATGATCTGGTCCACGGCCTGCGCCATGAGCTTGGGGTAGTCCTTCTCGGGGGCGGAATCGGCTTGGGCCAAAAGCTCACGGGTGCGCGGGGAATCGTAATTTAGGTAATAGTCCGGATCGCCGAACAAGGTGGGTACATCGCGCGGCTCCACGTGGGAGATGAGCGACATCTGATAGTCCTTTGCTCCCATCACCTGGCCTAGCCACACGGCCGGGAATTCGGCGGATTCCAGCGTCACCTTAAAACCAACCTCAGTAAGCTGCGAGTACAGCAGCTCGGCGACGGTCTGGGCATAGGGCAGCGTCGGAGTGGTCAGCGTAATTTCGGCGCCTTCTGCGCCGGCCTCCGTGAGCAGTTGGCGGGCCTTATCTGGGTCGTAATCGTAGTAGTGCTTGTCCTCGAACCATGGATCCGTAGGCGGGATGGGTGCGCCGCCGGTGTCCTTGGCCATCCCATTCCACAAAATGTCATTGGCCGCCGTGCGGTCTACGGCATAGGCCACGGCTTGGCGGACCCGTGGATCGTCGAAAGGTGCGCGGGCATTATTCATGGACAACAGCACCTCACCATTGGTGGTGCCGACCTCGGTAGCGATGCCCTCTTTGACGTCATCAAGAAGCTCCGGGTTCTGCACGCCCCAGACCACGTCCACGCCGCCGGCCTGCAGCGCATTAACCGAGGAGATGGTATCCGGGAAATAGCGCACCGTGACATCCTGTGCGGCGGGCTTTCCCCAATATCCGTCGCGAACGTGCAGCTCTACGAATTCCGAGGGCGCAAAGCGGGAAACCTCATAGGGGCCAGTTCCCACCGGTTGGGCGGCGAGGTTATCCATGCCGTGGGGCGTCATCATCGCGCCGGTGGCTGTTCCCATGGACCACAACCAGCCATTCGACGGCTGCTTGAGGTGCACCTGCAGCGTGTGATCGTCTACTGCCGTGGCCGTGTCTACCGGATCCATGGCGGCGGCGATGCCGTTGGTCCACTTCTCGCGCACATAGTTAATGGAAAAGGCGGCGGTGTCAGCGTTAAAGGCATCGCCATTGGAAAAGGTGACGCCCTTGCGCAGGTGGAAAGTATAGGTGCGGGCGTCTTCGCTGATATCCCACGAAGTGGCAAGTCCTGGGGTAATGGAGCCGTCTTCATCGATGCGCACGAGGGTCTCGTACACATTGTCCATAAGCACGGCGGGGATGGCGGCGCCACCGGTGGTGGTGAAATCCAGCGAGGTGGCCGCAGAGGTGGAAGCCACGGTGAGGGCAGAAGGTGCGGCGTCGCTGTCTGCCTGGGTGGTATCAACCACCGCGGTATGGCCCGCGGAACACGCCGAGAGGGTTCCTACAGCGGCCGCCATGGCGAGGCTGCCCAGCGCCCTACTGGCGCGAAATCTTCTCATAGAAAGCAGGGTAGCCGGTGGGTTTAGCTGCCGTGAAACTTATGCAAAATTTCCCGGAGTGGGGATAACTTCTAGGGGTGAAACGCCCCCGCGCACGCTATTCATCGCCAGCTTCATGCGGTCCGCGCGGTAGAGGTAGACCGCCAATTCCACCGGTTCGCCGGAGTGGTTGGAAATCTCCATCTGCAGCCGCCACAGTGGGGTACCCGTAGCCACGCCAAGCGCTTCAGCGTCCTCCGCATTGGCTTCTTCCAACGTGAGTTCGCGGCGCACATTATCAAAGTCCACGCCGCAATCGCGCAGGTGCGCATGAATGGATCCGGCATCCGCATCGAAGTCCAGGATGTGCTTTCCCACCACCATGGGGAAATACATGCGCTCGATGGCAATGGGGTGGTCCTCGGCATAGCGCACGCGGTGGACAAAGACGACATTTTGTTCTGGGTCTACGCGCAGAAAGCGGGTGATGTCTCGCGGAGCGCGGCGGCGAGCTAACCACAGGGTGTGCTGCTGCGGATCCACGTCATATTCGCTCAGCCAGCTGGAAATGGAGTAAATCGATTCAAAAAGCTCTGCCTGGGTGGAGGCCAAAACGGTAGAGCGGCGCCCGCGGCCGGAGGAAACCAGCCCTTCGGCCCGCAAGGCCGCAACGGCCTGGCGCACGGGTCCGCGGGAGGAAGAAAACTTCTCGCACAAGTCTGCTTCACTAGGCAGGAAATCGCCTGGTTGCAGCACGCCGGAGCTGATCTGCTCCCGCAGGAAATCAGCGATCTTCTT
Source organism: Corynebacterium sp. ACRPE (assembly GCF_022347435.1). Taxonomy (NCBI): domain Bacteria; kingdom Bacillati; phylum Actinomycetota; class Actinomycetes; order Mycobacteriales; family Corynebacteriaceae; genus Corynebacterium; species Corynebacterium sp. ACRPE. The sequence continues at coordinate 104,598 of NZ_JAKRNA010000003.1, forward strand.
ATGCTGCTGTTTATCGCGTGGGCTCATTCAACCTTTGTCCTTAGTTTCTCCGGGGCCTTTCCCAGCGGAGCGAAGCACAGTAATGTTATTCCATTTTGCAAAGGCGCGCTAATGCAACAGCGTCACGGAGAAACAACGCGTTGCCCGGGTAAAGGCGTTAAAATAATAAGTCACGCGCCGTCCGACCAGCACCGAGATGCTAGGCGAGCGCGCTAGGCTAAGTGTCCGTGGACGAGAGCACCGAAACGATTGAAGTACGCGCGGCCAGCGGCGGCGCGCGCCTAGGAAAGGCGGTAGCGGTGGCGATCATCATCGCCATCGCGCTGCTGGTTATCGGTGGGGTGCTTATCTACTCGGCGTTGCAGGAACCGGCCGATACGCGCCTGCATTCCGTTTATCTCATTGCCGCGCTCATGCCCCTAGGCGGGGCGCTGTGCGCCATGCTGGCGGTGGTGGCCTCCGTGCGGCGCCGGGCGCGTCCGGTGCTGCGGATCGGCGAGGAGATCTCCTTGCCCCACCAGCAGACCAGTTTCGCCGCCTCTGAACTAGAGCGCGTGCAGTTCTATTCGCTCGAGTTGGGTCAGAATTTCCTCGCCCTGATTCCAGGCGGGGTGCGCGTTTCTACCTTGGACGAGGCCCAACGGTATTCGGCCCGCCTGCCGGAGCAGGCGAACCTGGGCCCGCGGGAACTCGAGGGAAAGCTCCGGGAACGGTTCCCCGGCGTTCCCATTGACCACCTGGGCCAGGTGCGGGCCGAAGACTAGCTCGGGGTGCCGGCAACGCGTGCCGGATCGAGCTGCCAGCCCTGCGCGAGCAGCTGCATATTCTTGATTACTTCCTCGTGCGAGCTGGACTGCAGCGAGACCATGAGCTCATCGGCCTTGGCGTGCTCCTGGAAGGTATCGAGGTAGTTGGCCACCTCATCGGCGGTGCCGACGGCGGAGTACTTCAACATGTCGAGGATCTGCTGGCCCTGGTACGAGCCGATGATCTGCTCTACCTGCTCATCAGTGAGGTGCTTGCCGCGGCCGGCGAAGGCCTTGACGCGGTTGAAGCACACGCGCTCGTATTCTTCCTGTGCCTCTTGGGTGGTATCGGCGGCAGTGACGTTGACGCCGGCGATGACATAGGGCTTGCTAAAGCGCTCGGAAGGCTGGAAGTGCTCGCGATAGTAGGTGGTGGCCTGCTCGAGGTGCTGCGGGGCAAAGTGGGAGGCAAACGCATAAGGCAGGCCGAGCTTGGCGGCCAGCGAGGCGCCGAACATGGACGAGCCCAAAATATAGATAGGCACGTTGGTATTCGCGCCTGGAATGGCGCTGACTCCCGGGATATAGGACTTGCCTTCGAGGTAAGAGTTGAGCTCCTTGACGTCTTCGGGGAAGCGCTCGGCAGAGTGGGCGTCGCGGCGCAGCGCGCGGCCCAGAGTATTCATGTCCGTGCCGGGGGCGCGGCCTACGCCCAAGTCAATGCGCTCGGGGTACATCTCCTCCAAGGTGCCGAATTGCTCGGCGATGACATAAGGAGAGTGGTTGGGCAGCATCACGCCGCCGGAGCCCAAGCGGATGCGCTCGGTCTTCGCACCGATGTGGGCGATGAGCACGGCCGGGGAAGAGGACATGATGGACTTCATATTGTGGTGCTCGGTGTACCACATGCGGGAGTAGCCCAGTTTCTCTGCTTCCTGTGCCAATTGCACGGAGCGGGCGATGGACTGTGCTGGGGTTTCGCCCTCATAGATGGTGCAGAAGTCCAAGACGGAAAGATGCGCGCGTTCGGTCACGGTGGAGGGCCTTCCTTTGCTTCGGTAGATGCTCTATAAGTTCTCTCCTTCCAACGGTACGCGCCGCTCGACTATTCCGGTCCGGGGGCGATACAGCAAGGCTGCGTGGGGAGCGGTAGGCACACAGAAATCTCCCCTCCGCCTCGGCGCTGCGATGCAGCGGAGAGAGAGGGGAGGGGAGTGTGGAGGAAGCGAAAGGCGACTAGGCCTCTGCGAGGGCCTCAGCCTCGGCCGGTTCTTCCGCTTGCGGGTTGGCGGCGGCGTGCTTCTCGCCGGCCTTGGTGGCGATATCGACAACGAGGCCGATGACTGCCGCGATAGCGGTAGGAACAATCCAGCCCAAGTCCACGGACTGGCCGGGCGCCAGGCTCAAGAGGGGATCGAGTGTGTCGGCGCCCCAGCCCTGGGCGGCGATGACGGACAGAGCCGACCACAGCACCGATACCCACAGCGCCAGGCGGTAGGTCCAGTAAAAGACGACGGACTTCTTTACCACCGGCTGGATCAGGGTGAGGGCGATCAGGGAGATAGCGGGTGGGTACAAGAAGGTGATGAACGGAACCGCGATAGACAGCACCGTATCCAGGCCCTGGAAGGCAAAGAGGATGGACAGCGCGGTAAACAGGCACGCCCATACGTGGTACTTGACCTTGGGCATGAGCATCTCGAAGAAGGCCGAGGTGGAGGTGATAAGGCCCACCGCGGTGGTCATGCAGGCCAGGATGACGATGGCAGAGAAGACTGCCTGGCCGATGGTGCCCATGGTGAGATTGGCGGCGTCGGCAAGCAGGGGCGCTCCCGACTCATAGGACTGGCCGTTAGGGATAGTTTGGCCCACCCAGGCCAAGCCCAGGTAGATTGCGGCCAGCAAAAAGCCCGCAATAAGCGCGGCGGTGATGGTGCCGTTGACCAGGGACTTGCGGGTCTTAAAACCCTTGGAGCGCAAGGACGCAACAATCACGATGGAAAAGGCCAAGCCGGCAATCGCGTCCATGGTGTTATAGCCCTCGAACAGGCCGGTGACCATGGGGGAAGAAGAATAATCCTCGGTAGGGGTCTGGGGATCGCGGCCGTTGCTAAAAGCGGCCAAAGTGATAAGGACGATCAACAGCGCTACCAGGGCTGGGGTAAGGAACTTCCCCAAGGTATCGATGATGGTGTTCGGGCTCCAGGCCAGCACTAAAGCGATAAGGAAGAAGACGATATTGAAGATGCCATTGGCCATCGTTCCTTCCCAGCCCAGAAGTGGGGTAATGGCGGTTTCCATGGACACGGCGCCGGTGCGCGGCAGGGCGTAGAAAGCACCGATGGCCAGGTAGGCCATCACGGAAAAGACCAAGCCGAAGAGGGCGCCGCCGTTGGAGCTCAAATCGCGCACGGAGCGGCCAGAAATGGCAACGGCAATAATAGCTAGGACCGGAAGGAGCACGCCGGCGGCCAGGAAGCCGAGGACGGCGGGCCAAAAGTTGGTGCCGGCCGAAACGCCCACCATGGGCGGGAAGATGAGGTTGCCGGCGCCGAAGAACATCGAAAACAGCATCAGCGACGCAATTACGATGGTGGCGCCGGGCTTGGAGGTGCTTGACGCAACTGGGGTAGCCATTGTGGCTCCTTAATTTTCCATGTACAGCTAGAATGCGAGGAAGCTTTCCCATTCCGCCGAGGGTGGTGGCGGAGGCGGGGTGCCTCTTCGCGGTCCGAGATGGCGGGTCACGCCTGTTCGTGTAATGAGACATTACCGCCCACATGGTGAGAAATCAAAGCGTGGGGGTGATGCAGAATACATGGTGGCCCCAGTTGGGCCGGCCTAATCGAGGTCCGCGAAGGCGCGCTCCATGCGGTCGAGCGCTTCTTCCAAGATTTCGCGCGAGGTAGAAAAGTTCAACCGTGCATGGCCCGGGCCGCCGGTGCCGAAGGTATCGCCCTCATTGAGTGCCACCTTGGCATTCTCGCGCAGCCACTTGGCCGGCTGCGGATTGCCGCCGATGGCGGTATCGGCAAAATCCAACCACAGCAGGTAGGTGGCATCCGGTTTGCTGGTCTTGAGGCCGGGAATGCGCTTGGGCAACTCCTCCACCAACCAATCGCGAGTCCCGCGCAGGTAGGCCACCTCTTCATCGAGGAAATCGCCGCACTCGCGGTACGCGGTCTCCGCGGCCAACACGCCCAAGGTGCCCGTGCCATCCTTGGCCACGCCAGAAAGGCAGTTCCAGGTCTGAACATCGGCCGCGTTGGAGAAAATCATCTGGGCGCACTTGAGCCCGGCGGTATTAAAGGCCTTAGACGTAGCGGTGACCGTGATGGTGCGCTCTGCGGCCACCGCGCCGAGCGAGGCTACCGGGATATGCCGGCCCTCATAGACCAGCGGGGCGTGGATTTCATCGGCCAAGATGCGCGCATCATACTTCTCCGCCAGCTCCACTAGCTCGGTGAGGAACTCCTCATCCAAGACGCGCCCGAGCGGATTATAGGGATTGGCCAGCAAAATAGAGCCCGCGCCCGCCTGGAAGGCACGCTCAATATCGTCGAGCTCCAAGCTGGTCTCGATTTTCTCGCGGCCCGCGGTGCGCGGCAGCTCCAAAAGCGGTGGGTAGGAAGGAACCGGCACAATCACGGGGGAGTCCTCGCGAGTGAAGTACTGTACGCCGAGCAATAGGCCGCGCACCACATCGCCGATCCAGAAAATATGGTCGGAGTTGGGGCGCCAGCCATAGCGCGTGTCATAAAAATCAGCCACAGCCTCGCGCAGCCCCGAGGCCTTGGGTGCTGGGGTATAGCCAAAGGTTTCCTTATCCACCAAGTCTTCCAGCGCCTTCTTTATGGCGGGCGCGGTGGGGAAATCGGACTCGGCGATCCACAGTGGCAGGACGTCTTCCTCGAAGACGGTCCACTTGCGGGTTCCGCGGGCTTGCAACTCTTCTAGGCTAGGAAACTCCATGGCCATAACCATAACGCGAAGCCCGCGGCCACCCCAGCGCTTTTATGCGCTTTTATTCATCTGCCTTGTCAGCCCACCGGGAGTCCTCCTCCGCGTCTTCGGATTCGGAGGCAGGGCCGGAGACAAAACCATACTTCTTCAACCGGCGGCGGTCCGCGGCCGAGGTGGATTGGGTGAGTTTGAGCAACTCGGCATAAATGCCACCGGATTGCGCCAGTTCGGCCGGCGAGCCCATTTCATCAATGCGGCCGCGATCCAGGGTGATGATGGTATCCACATCCGCAATGGTGGACAGGCGGTGGGCAATAATCAGCGTGGTGCGGTCCTTCATTAGCTCATCCAGGCCGGCCTGCACGGCGCGCTCGGACTTGGTATCCAGCGCCGAGGTGGCCTCATCCAGGACCAGGATGGGCGCGTCCTTGAGCATGGCGCGCGCCACGGAGACGCGCTGCTTCTGCCCGCCGGAAAGCTTCAGACCGCGCTCACCAATGACCGTGTCATAGCCGTCCGGGAAGGCTTGGATAAACTCATGGGCATTGGCGCGCTTGGCGACGTCCACGATTTCCTCCTCCGTGGCACCCGGCTTGCCATAAGCGATGTTCTCGCGAATGGTGCCGGAAAAGAGGTAGGACTCCTGGAAGACCACACCCACCGAGGCGCGCAGGCGCGAGGCGGTGAGATCGTCTACCCGGTGCCCCAATACATCCAGGTGCCCGGCCGAGGGGTGGTAAAGGCCTAGCAGGAGATTGACCAACGTGGACTTGCCGCCGCCGGATTCGCCCACGAGCGCCACCTTGTGGCCCTCAGAGGCGGCGAAGGAAATATCCTCCACCACGGGCTTGCCTTCCTCGTAGGCGAAGGAGACGTGGTCAAAGGAGAAGACCGGCGCGCCGGGTGTGGGCTCGAGCGGCGGGATAGGAGTGAGATCCAGTTGCGGGGTATCGGAGCCGGTGGTGGCGGCTACCAGCTCGCGCGAGGCGGTGGGTTCGAGGTCTTCTTCCATGACCTTGAAATAGTCTTTAGAGCCGGCGATCGCGCGCTGGGCAGAGTCGACGATCCAGCTCATCATGAACACCGGCTGCTTGGCCATGGCCACCATCTGCAACAGCATGACCATGTCACCGAGGGTGAAGTGGCCCTCGAGCGTGCGCCAAAAGACCACCGCATAAATGCCCAAGAAGATTAATGCCATGGCAATCCCGCGGAAGGTATCCATCAAGTGCCACCAGTTGGATTGCGGCTTGGTGGTATCAACCACGCTACGGTAGCGGCGAGCAAAATGGTCGAGCTCGCGGGTCTCGCTCACAAATGACTTGGCCACCTTGACCTGGCCGATGACCTCCGCAAAGCGGCCATTGGCTAAGTCGATATTTTCATTTTTGGTGGCCTCAAATTTCTGCCAGCGCTTCGAAGTCAGCGCCGTAAGCCACATATAGACGGGGAAGAGCAGAGCCAGCAAGATGGCCAGCGGCCAGTAATACCACGCGGTAATGGCCAGCACGGCGACGGTCTGGATGATCATCGTGAAAAAGTTATTAGAAAAGGACTGTACGAATTGCGTGATATTGGCAATCGAGCGATCTAGCCGGGCGATGATCGTGCCGGTGACCTGGTTATCGTAATAGCCTTGGGGAAGTGCCAAAAGCTTGGCAAAGTAGCGGGTGGATAGGATTTGGCGCAAGCGCGCGACCATGACATCGCCGATATAGCCGCCGATATTGCGGAAGAGGGCATTGGCGGCGTCGGCAAGAAAAAGCGCAAAGGCCAAGAGTAAAACGGTGCGCAGCGCAGCGTCGACCGGGCCATCGTTTTGCAGAGCCTCCACGATGGTATCGGTGGCCTGGCGGGTCAAAAAGGGAGAGACCAAAGCCAGCACCGCGGTGACCGCGGCGGCGGCTAGCACGCCGAGATAAAAAGGCCACAGGGCAGAAGCACTGCGGGTGATGCGCAAAATGGAATTCATAAATGACCACACTCAATTCAAAACGGCGGGTAGTGCGCGAATTTAGGAAATAGGAGAGATTTAAGCGACTGCCCAGTATGCCACATGCGGCGTTAACGAGCGTAAATACTTAAGTTCAGGGAGGTTTAGGCTAAGGTACTTGTGCAGAAATACAACAATCTTCGCGTGCAAAGGATCCATCCACGGTGAAAATTTCCCACACACTCGGCGCGGGCGTGGTCAGCGTACTCGCCGTGACCCTGACCGGATGCAGCGTTCTCCAGCCGGAAGAAACAGGGCTCGGGGACAATATCACCGTCTCCAGCTCCGAAGAGGCCCCGTACGAGGCCAAGGACACCGATGATAAAGAGGTCACCTCTAACCTGGCCGAACCCGTTGAGGATAAGGGCCTTGGCGTGAGCTGGGAACTACAGGGAGTGTATTCCGATAACAATTCCGGTGGCTCCGTGGTGACCATCCTGCTGAAGAACGACAACGACGTGCCCTTGCCGGTCGACGCCTTTGAGGATCCCACCCTTGAGCGTGCCGACGGCAACGGCGGCTGGGCCAAGATCAACTCCTTGCCCTATGACAAGGAATCTGCCCCAGACGTGGAGCCACCGGGACTCGATCACCCGTTGGGCGCGGGCGCTTCGGTCAACCTGCAGTACCGCTTTGACGTGACGCCCGGCAACCTGTGGAATGCGCGCTTGCACATTGGCAACGTGACCTGGGTGGGAGACCTTAATCTATGACAGAACTTGTAGTCTTGGCCTCTGCCGAGGGCGAACCCATCGGCACCGCTCCCAAGGCCGAAGTTCATACCACTGATACCCCGCTGCACTTTGCCTTCTCCGCCTGGCTAACCTGCAGCGGCAAGGTGCTGGTAACCCGCCGCGCGCTGGGTAAGCTCACCTGGCCCGGGGTGTGGACCAATGCCTTCTGCGGCCACCCCGCCCCCGGCGAGGAAACCGCCGATGCGGTACTGCGCCGCGCCACCTTTGAGTTGGGTATTGCGCCTGGAGACCTGTCTACCCCGCAGCTTATCCTGCCGGATTTTTCTTATCGCGCCGTGGATTCCTCGGGCACGGTAGAAAATGAAATCTGCCCCGTGTACACGGTGGAGCTTTCTACCGACGCCGCGTGGGAACCCAACCCAGACGAGGTGGATTCCTATCAATGGGTCGAGCCGGCGCAGCTTTTCGCCGCGGCCGATGCCATGCCCGGAGTCTTTAGCCCGTGGATGATTGACGAGCTAGCGGACGATAAATTGCGCGCTGCGCTGTAATTTCGGTGCGCCAGTTTTATAGGTCATCTTCGTCGTAGAAGGCCGCGGCCACATAATCCAAGGTGGCATAGGCTAAGCGGCGCTCGTCCGTATCCAGGTCAAATTCCAGCACGTTATGGTCATCGCCGTAGCTGGGGAATCCGGGCTCGCCAGTGGTGGCAAAGTGGCGCAGCCATTCATTGAGCTCACCGGCGGGAGCGTTGTTCGCCTCCTCGCCTCCGCTGCCGCCAAAGAGCGGGTCCAACTCGGCGCAGTGCACTGCGGGCGAATCAGAGCGGGTAAATTCCATCATCCAGGTCGGGCCCGGAGCGTGCTCGGCTACCTGGGCGGTCCACCGGCGCACGGCGGCATCACCGATGAGTCGGCCCATCGGCCGCTGCGGATCGACGTAGTGCGCCAATTGCCGCCACTGCTTGAAGCGCCCCTGCGATATCCCAAACTTGGGTGAAAGGTAGCTGGTGATAAAGCCGGCCAGCGCCATTTTGTCTATGCGCTGGGCCGCGGGCATGTTGTAGAACTCATCCCGGGTGGAGGTCACCACGATGGGAATATCCGCTAGTTCTTCGGCGCGCAGTGGTGCGGGGCCCAAGGCAACGTCGAAGCGGTACTTCTTGCGGAATTTGGCATAGCCCTTGGCCAGCGATTCCGGGTCCATCTTCTCCAGCGCCTGGCGCGTGACCGGCACGCCGAGGGCCCGGCGCAGGTCGGTGATGCGATGCTCAAAACGGTCACGCGGGAATGCCGGCGAGAGTGCCAGCACGCGGCGGAACCCGCCCCGAAAATGATCGCGGCGCGCCAGCCACAGGCTAATCGCCGCCCCGGCGGATTGGCCCACCAAGGTGATATTGGTCTTATCGCCGCCAAAGGCTTCGATATTGTCCTGCAGCCACTCTAGGGCCAGCAGGCAATCATCAATGCCGCGGTAGCGGTCTGCCTCGTCGCCGTCGAAGCGCGCGAAGCCAGCCAAACCGACGCGGTAGCCCACCTGCACTTGAATAACGCCGTGGCGCGCATTTGTCGTACCCGTAAGACGCGGGTCTTCGTGCGTTCCGTGCTCGTAGCGCCCGCCATGGATATAGACCACGACGGGGCACTCGGCGGCGTCGGCAGGCGCGGTAATAGACAGCGCAATGTCGTCTGGATGCGGCTCGCGGGCATCCTGGTCACAGGTGCCCTCTAGTGGCTTGGCGGGGGAGAAGGGGCTGGGTATGGTGCTATAGCGCACCGAGTGGAAATAGTGCAGGCCATCTCGGCGCACGCCGGTAATCCGGCCGGAGGCGGTGGCAACGGTAACGGGTATTTGGGCACTCGACATGTCTGCCAGATTACCGCGAGCAAGTAGGATGAGGTGCCATGGAGTGGTTGACGAGCTTGGGCAGCACGCTCTCGCAGTTTTTGGTGCAGGCGCCCGTATGGATACAAATGATCATCGTGGTGGCTATTGCCGTGCCACTCATGGTGGTCATCGCCTGGTGCCTCATGTGGGCAGTCGATCGCGTGGCCAACCGCGCCGCAGGCGTGATTTCTCAGCAGCGCAACCGCCGCACTAAAGTAGACCACCATGGCTGAGGAAAACAACGAGCGCGCACAGCAGGAACGCGCCGAGCTGCGCGCCAATCCGCGCGAGGGCCTCTGGGACCCCGAGTCCAAGCGCGCCGCCCAGTCTTCCGCCGCAACAGATACACCGGGCGCGCAGCCGATAAAGCGCAAGCGTGCCCTGCCCAAGTCCCGCGTCTCGCTCACGCTGTGGACAATGATCGCCCTCATCATCATTGTCGCGCTCATTGGCCTGTGGACTTAAAGACCCCGCCGATGGAGCCGCGCGGGAAAATCCAGTGCTAGCTCTTGCGGCTGGTGGATTCCAAACGCTGGAAGAATTCCAGCCCAGGAAGATCCTCGATAAGTAGGGCATTACCGGCCGTATCGCACAGCGGCACGCACCAATTGGGATAAAGCTCGTGGGTAGTGCCCGGCTGATTTTGCGCGCGTACATCACCCACCATGTCCACCAAGCTGGTGCACACAAGCGCCGAAGGCGTGCCAGCGATATACCGGTGCAGGGCCACGCTGAGATCCTCCTCCGCGCCGCGGGAGGCGCGCCCATCCGGATCCACGCGGTAATCGCGCTGCGGCAATAAGCCGCGGTCAGCTACCGCTCCCAGCATGCGGGCCTGCCACTCGATGTCATCGTGCTGCTCATCATCTACCGAGCGGTTCAGCACGTCCAAACGCGCGCGGAGTGAAATATGCTCGCCGCGCAGGTACGCCAAGGTCGGCGGCAGGTCGTGCGTATTAACCGAGGACAGCGCCAGCTTGCGGTACTTTTCCTGTGGCAGCGGGGAGTAGTTATCATCATCTCGTTCAAACCATACGATGGATGTTCCCAATACCGCCTTGTGGGCGAGGACATCTTGTACCCATGGCTCCAGGGTGCCGAGGTCCTCACCAATGACCACCGCGCCGGCGCGCTCTGCTTCTAGCGCCAAGATACCCACCATGGCCTCAAAGTCATAAGAGACATAAGTGCCCGTCAGCGGGCTGGCCATGCGGGGGATCCAGTACAGACGGAATAGGCCCAAAATGTGGTCCACGCGCACGCCACCGGCATGGCGCAACACGGTGGAGAGCATCTCGCGCCACGGGGCATAGCCGGCAGCGGCCAAGCGCTGTGGGTGCCACGGCGGTTGCGACCAATCCTGGCCTTGCTGGTTATAGTCATCCGGCGGTGCACCTACCGAACATTGCGGCGCCAAGTATTCGGTGAGGTTGACCGCATCGGCGCCACCCGGGTGCACACCCACGGCCAGGTCGGTGACTAGGCCGAGGCGCATGCCGGCATCGAGCGCGCGCTGCTGGGCGGCGGCCAGCTGCTCATCGCACAGGAATTGCAGCCAAGAATAAAAGCGGGTGAGCTTGTCCATATCCAGGTCCTCGGCATGGCGCTGGCCCGATTGCGCCGCGGCATCCTGCTGCGCGCACCACGCCGCGAAATCACGCAGTCCACGGCCCTCCTCGCGGGCGTAGCGCACGAAGGCCTCCTCACGCTCCGGGGTGGGCTGGTAATTAAAGAGCTCGCGCAGCACCTGTAGTTTGGCCTCAAAAATGGTGTCGCGCTCAATTTCCTCGGCGCTGCGGTTGCGCTGGCGAAACTCCTCCGCCAGCTCGCGCACATCATCCTGTAAGTCCTCTGGCAAGAGCTTGAGCTCCGGGATGGATTCGATGTGCAGGTAGAGCGGGTTGATAAAGCGCCGCGTGGTAGGCAGGTAAGGCGAATTTTCCACCGGCGGCAGCGGCTCGGCCGCATGCAGCGGGTTGACCAGCAAGAAATCTGCGTGCGGGGCGAGTGTTTCTGCCAGCTGGCCTAAGTCCTGGAAATCACCAATGCCCCACGAGAAATCCGAGCGCACCGAATAGAGCTGCGCCATCACGCCGCTAATCGGGCGCTCCACAAATTGATCGGCCGTAGAAAGGCGCGCCGGGGTAATGATGAGCGGGCAGGCATGCTTGCCGATGCCCCCGGACTCCAGCACCAATTCGTGGTACCCCATGGGCAGGTCCCCGGGAATGTGGAAGCTCGCCTCGCCCCAAAGCGTGCCATCGACGTTGGCGTCCGGGGCATCATTGGGATCCTGGTAGACCTCGCGGATGCCGCCGCCTTCTAGCTCGATGTGTAGGCCGGCCGCAGCGCCAGCGTGGACGTGGACTACAAACCCGCGCTCTAGGCCCTGCGGTGCGACGACGCAGTGGGGGAGGGGCTGGGAGGAGCGGTCCAAGTAGTCGTCGTAAAGCAGCTGCGTTAATGCTGCATCGTCTGGGTCGTCATCGATATTGATGCTCAAGGCGCGCAGGGTATAGATGATGGTGTCTTCAGCGACGTGGACGGGGAAACCAGACTGGGAGGTATAGCTGGTGGCCACACCGTGGCGCTGGGCGAGTTCTTCAAGCAAGGCGCGGGTAGTCACAGGCCACATTGTGCCACGGGTGCAACGCGCCTGCTGGGGAACAGATTGGTACAGTAGGCGGAGATTAATAATTAGCTGTTCGAAAGGACACCGCGTGACCCTGCAAGAAGTCCACACCCCAGCCCAATTTACTATCGAGCCGGGCGAAACCTGCTTGACCGCCCTGATGGACACCGCCAAGAAGCGCCCACATGGCGTGATGTTTACTCGCCCTGCCAACTACGAATGGGTCAACGTCACCGGCAAAGAATTTATCGATGAGGTTTTTGAGGTAGCCCAAGGACTCATCGCCTTGGGTGTGGAGCAGGGAGACCGCGTCGCGCTGATTTCCGCCACCCGCTATGAGTGGTCCCTGCTGGACTTTGCCATCTGGGCCGCCGGTGCGGCCTCCGTGCCGGTCTATCCTTCCTCTTCTGCCTCCCAGGTGCGCTGGATTATTGAGGACTCGGGCGCCGTGCTCGCCATCACGGAAACCCGCGAGCATTCCGAGCTGGTTGAAAACCTGGTCTTGCAAGAAGACGGCGAGCCCAACCTCAAGGGCTCCCCCTCCCAGCTGCGCCGCGTGCTGGAAATTAACTCCTCTGCCATCGATACCTTGAAGTTCGAGGGCCGCGGCGTGGCCACCGAGGAGGTCTACGCCCGCATCAAGGCCACCTCCACCGATGACCTGGCCTCCCTGGTGTATACCTCGGGCACCACTGGTCGCCCTAAGGGCTGTATCTTGACCCATCGGAATTGGCTGGCCCAGACCCGCGGTCTGTGCACCAACCCGATTGGCATCTTCGCCGTGCCGGGCAGCCATACCTTGACCTTCCTGCCGCTGGCACACGTCTTTGCCCGTGCGGTATCCATTGCGGTGGCCATGCGCGGTGCCTCCCAGAACCACTGGTCCGATTTTTCCACCATTTCTATCGAGTTCGCCCGCTCCCGCCCGAACGTCATTTTGGGTGTGCCACGTGTCTTTGAAAAGGTGCGCAACTCCGCTGCCGCTAAGGTGGCCGATTCCGGCATCAAGACCTTGCTTTTTGAGCAATCCGAGAAGGTAGCCATCGAGTACTCCAAGGCTTTGGATAAGCCGGAGGGCCCGGACCGCCTGCTGAAAGCCCAGCACAAGGTCTTTGACAAGCTGGTGTACTCCACCATCCGCAAGGGCGTGGGTGGCAACGTGAACTATTGCATTACCGGTGGCTCGGCCATGGGCCATGACTTGCTGCACTGGTACCGCGGTATCGGCATCCCGGTCTATGAGGGCTATGGCTTGACCGAGGTCGCCGCCGCGGCCGCGGTGGACTTTGTGGATCACTCTATCGGCACCGTTGGCCCGCCGATGGGTGGCGTGACCTTCCGCATCAATGACGAAGGCGAAATCTGCATCAAGGGCGATATCGTCTTCCACGGCTACTGGAATAACCCAGAAGCCACCGCGGAGGCCCTCGAGGATGGCTGGTACAACACCGGTGATTTGGGCGAGATTGATGAGGACGGCAAGCTCGTTATCACCGGCCGCAAGAAGGACCTCATTGTCACGGCCGGCGGCAAGAATGTTTCGCCTGGCCCGATGGAGGATATCCTGCGCGGGCACCCGCTTATCTCCCAGGCCATGGTGGTAGGCGATGGCAAGCCCTTCGTCGGCGTGCTGCTGACCCTGGATCCGGATATCCTGAAGCGTTGGAAACTGGATCACAATATTCCGGAAAATCGCCCCATGCGCGAGCTGGCTACCGATCCCACCCTGCGCGCGGAGCTGCAGGATGCCATCAACCAGGTTAACGCCACCGTTTCCCATGCGGAGGGCATTAAGAAGTTCTACATCCTCGAGTCCGATCTCACCGAGGAAGGAAACGAGCTGACCCCCACCATGAAGGTTAAGCGCAACGTGGTAGCGCAGCGCTATGCTGCGGCCATCGAGCACCTTTACAAGCGCTAAAACCACACTGCGGGGACACCCGAGGATTTCCCTCGGGTGTTTCTTTTTGCCGTGCTTGCCGATGCCCCTCGGTGCAGCTCACCCCACCACCCTCACCCCAGCAGAGGCGAACCTGCCATAAACCTGTGAACGGCTTCGGAGTGTCGCACGCCCGCGGCGACTGATCTGGCATAGAGTCGTGAAGCGTTACAGCAAACCTCAACCTCTACTAGAGGTTAGAAATGAGACTGCGGAAGGAGTGGCTCGAAGCCAATGCACAAAATCGCCGCCGAGCTGCGCCACCGCGAGCTCACACAAGAAATTTATAATATCGGCGACGAAGTCGCAGAATATCTCGAGCACCTCATTGAAGCCATCGAGGATTGGGACGAAGAGCTGTGCATGGATTGCCTGGCTGAGCTAGGCGATATCGTCGAAGATGCCCGGGTGGATTCTGGTAGGTGCGTGGGCGAACTGATGGGCCTGCGCCAAGCCTTGGTCTCTGGCGTGCGCTCCGGTACCATTTCCGCTGCTTCTTCCGGCGTGAACGACGTGGAAGAGCCGGAACAACTGACGCCGCGCCTATTGGACGAGCGATTCCCCATCTCTAAGCCCATCGTGGTACACGAGCTGGCTGAATCCCTGCGTTGCCGAACCCAGGCGGTAGCGGATTACCTCCGCGAGGTAGTCGAGTACGTGCTCGCACAAACCGATGCCGTCGCGCGCAACCTCGATATGGTCTCCATGCCGCACCTGTACAAGCGCACCGGCGAGTCCGCCCTAATTGCGGTCCAAGCGTGGAAGCACACTGTGCTCGATACGCACCCAGCCTATGTGCGCACGATGCGCGGGCATAACCCGCCACAGTTCCTAGAGGAACGCGCTCGCATTGCCGCGGTGGTAGAAAAGGTCCGAGCCAAGCGCGAGGCTGCCCGCCGGGCTACAACCGCATAATGCACTAAGACTTCCTTGTTTTATACAAGGGTATGCTCACGGTCACCGAGAATCCCTCTCTCGGTGGCCGTTGAAGTTTTCTGCGCTAGGGTGCCCCAATTCGGGGAAGTATTTAGGGAAATTTTATGTTAACGGCCGTTTCATATAACTTTTGTTATTCCTGTTCAGCGGCTTGGGTGCTGTGTCCAGCGGTATTGTTGCTGGATCAACCTTAAAATCTAAGTAGAAAATACTCTCAATGCACTGTAGGGCATTTCCCGGCCATGCGAACGACGTGACCTAGCACCATCCACACGCGGCGCGCGCAATTTCATTCTTTAACCACACCTACAGGGAGGTAATCCATGGGCGCACGCCGAACTTCTCGCCTTATTGCAGCGCAGTAGCCGTAGCCACTTTCTCTTCTATTACCGTCGTTCCTAGCGCCGTCGCCGCCGACGACACCACCTTCGTTGAGGAAAGGACTACCGACGATACCGTTAGCCTCAACGGTATCGAATTCGATGAGGACGGCAACCTGCTGGAGGAAAATAACGCCGGCGATAAGGCGATGGAAGAACTCGACGCGGAAGAAGACGCCGCCGAGTCCATCACCCCGTACGCCGTAGACGGCGCGGAGGAGACCGTCGAGGCTCCGGCTTCTGAGGATGCTACCTCTGCAGAGACCACCCCATCCGAGTCCGCAGAAGAGACTTCTACTGAGGAGATCTCTGCAGAAGAAGCGGCCACCGAAGAGCTGACCTCTGAGGAATCCACCGAGCCTTCCACTACCGAAGCTGCGGTTGTTCCAGGCCAGGACGGGAAGGATGGCCAGGACGGCGTAGATGGTAAGGATGGCGAGAACGGCTGCGATGGTATCAACGGTAAGGACGGCAAGGACGGCAAGGACGCAGACATGTCTTCCGTCGCAGGGTTCTCCTTCTTGGCTGCACTCGTAGGCGGCGGCACAGTGCTGGGCATCTTGTCCACCATTGACTACTTCTACACCCACGGCATGCTGCCGAAGAACAGCGTTCCATGGCGCATCAACCAGTAAGACTTTCCTTATTGCAGGCGAAGTTTCGGTGCATTCGCTTGCGAGGCATTCGCCATCGCCCTCCCTTCGCGCTCACCGGCGCAGCGGATTCCGCGGCGAAAGCGCCGCTGGTGAGCGCGAAGGGCAGGGTAGAGGAAGGCGGGAGGCAGGAAGTGTGGACTTAGGCAGAACGGGCGGCCTTTTGTCTGGCGGAGATGGTGGAAATGAGGTCGGTCAGGAAAAGAGTGGGGTGGTCGATGAGCTGCCGAGGGGTATAGCAGAGAACGGTGAAGCCGGCCTCGCGCAGACGTCGGTGACGCTCACGCTGATGGGCAAGCGCCTTCGCGGGGATTATGTCGATGAGGTAGGCGCTGTTGATGCATAGGGCGGTCGTGATGCCGGGCAACGCGGTGAACGACGCCTCGAAGAACATGGGCCAGGGGAAATCGGCCTCAATGAGGAGGGCGCGGGCGAAAGACTCGTAGGGAGAGCGAGAAAGAGGTGAGGCGTGGTGGATTACGGCGCGGACGATGCGGCTATTGCGCACCCGGCCCATGCGGGCAAACTCTTCCTTGAGGTCTTCCCAGCTGAGGCCGGAACGCAAAGCCGAGTCGGCGGCGATGAGGCCGTCGGTGAAGCCGTGGTAGCGGGCGACGTCGATAACCGCGCGGGCCTTGGAAACGCAGCGGGTACCGTCCACGAGGACAGGTTCGGGAAGGGAAGCCTTGCGATAAATGCGCTCGGGATGGCGGCGGTCCTTGTGGGGAAGCGTATTGGTGGGAAGGGCCATTTCAATTTTTTCCTCGGCTGTGGCGATGACCCACAGTCCGTGCACGCGGGCGGCGGACTTGGAGATGAGCACCGCGGTATAGGCGCTGCGGGCCGCGGCGATAGCGCGCAGGCGCAGCTGGGAGGGGAAGTCGAGGTAATGGTAGTGATCTCGCCGGACTGCGATGCGCGGTGCGAGTTTGAGGTAGGTGCCGTTTTTCAGGTCGGTCCAGAAGGTGGGGTGGTTGGCGCGGATGGAGGCGATATTGGTCAGTGGTGGTGTCATGCCTCCTAGGAAAGGGCACGCTGCCGGCCGGTGCGAGGAGGTGGTGGCCGGGCCTGTGGATAACAAGGCCGCAGAGAAAGGCGAGTGAGCGAAGTGGCGGCTGGGAAAGTTACGGTCACAGTTATCCACAGTCGGGGGTGAAATCCCTTGCACGCGGGTGCAAAAACGGCAAAGCCCGCGCCGGCCACAAAGAAGCGGGCACGGGCGCGGGAGAGGACACGGCAGGAACTAGACGGCCGGGGGAGGGGTGACCTTATCTAGCTGCTCGGTAATCTGCGGCCACAGTTGGCCCATGATGTCGTCCCAGGTAAGGATCCACACGGCGTTGTCCTTATCGGCCTTGCCCACCATGACGAGCTGCTCGTTGCGAGCGCGCATGTGGTCCAAGGTCTTTTGCACGGTGGTGGAAGAAGACACGGACAGGGCAGGGCGGGAGAACTCGAGAACCGGGGTCTCTGGTTCTGCCAGCAAGGTATCGCGCACGTGGACCACGCGGGGGACGCGGGAGTCCTTAGGGAAGACCAGCACGCGCATGATGTTCTTGCGTACGACGAGGTCTTGGAGGTCGTCCACGGTGGCGTCGGAAGGCAGGGGCACTACCTCCGAGCCGTGCTCGCGGGCCATGGCGCCCACAGTGGAGTTTTCCAACTCGATGACATCAGAAATCTGGTTGGCAGACTCATCGTCCAACGCACCGGTCTCGCGGGAGTGCTCGACCAAGGTGCGCAGGGTTTCGGCGTCGTAGCCGGCCGCACCGGCGCGGTCGACGGGCTCTTCGCCAGCCAGGGACACCATTTTATTAGCCATGACGTTGATCCACTTCAGCAGCGGGCGGAAGATCCACACGAAGCCGCGTGCGGGGACCGCGATGACTTGCAGGGCGGTCTCCGGGTGGGTAATGGCCCAGGACTTCGGCGCCATCTCACCGAGTACGAGGTGAAGGAAGGTAACGATGAAGAGGGCGAGGAGGAAGCTGACGACGTCGGCAATGCCCAGCGGCAGGCCCGCGGCCTCCAGCGGCGCCATGAGCAGGTGGTGCACCCAGGGCTTGGTCACAGCACCGAGCACAAAGGTGGCGGCGGTAATGCCCAGCTGCGCGCCGGCGAGCATGATGGTCAGCTCATTGAGCGAGCGCAGGCCGGCGCGGGCGGTGCGGGAGTTTTCCGCATCCTCTTCCAAACGGTTGCGGCGAGCGCCCATCAAGGAGAATTCGATAATCACAAAGAAGCCGGAAGCGGCGATGATGAGCAGGGTAACAAGGAGGTTAAACCACCAAGATTCGGTCATTATGCATCCTCCTTCTTATCGGCATCATCGGAGTGGTCGGAGTAATCCTCCACCAGCTCGATGGCAAGGACGGACGGCACGTGGCGGTCCACCTCTTGCACCCGCAGGCGGATGGAGCGAACGGGCGCCTCATCGTGGTCCACCCAGTCATCGGGCTCGGCTTCGAGCTGGATGGTGTGTTCCTCGCCTACCTCAGGCAGCGCACCGGAGTGGGCAATGACGAGGCCGGCGACAGTCTCAAAGTCGCCCTCAGGCAGGTCGTGGCCGATGGCGCGCTCGATCTCATCAATTGGCGTATCGCCGTCGACTAACCAGTGGGAATCGTCCTGCTCGGTGATTTCCTCGGTTTCTTCGATATCGTGCTCATCGGTGACATCGCCCAGGATTTCCTCGGCCAAGTCCTCCATGGTCACGATGCCTACAAAGCCGCCGTATTCATCGATGACGCACGCCATCTTCTGGTCGCTATCGCGCAGCTCTTCCACCACATCCGGCAGTGGCATCAACTCAGGGACCACGACGGCCTCCTGCATGATGCTGGTGGCCTTGGTGGCGGCGGGCAGGTCGCTTCCCAGGACGTCGATAAGATGCACCACACCCACCGGGTTATGTTCGTCATCGATGACGGGGTAGCGCGTGTGGTCGGTAGACATCATCTCGCGAACCTCACCGATGGTGGTATCCGGATCAATGACGTCCACGCGGGAGCGCGGAATCATGGCGTGCTCTACGTCGTGCTCAGGGAAGTCCAGCAGGCGGTCGAGCACCATATAAGTATTCTCATCCAAGTCTCCGGCCTCATGGGAGGAGTCCACGATCGATTCCAAGTCATCGGCGGTGGCGGAGGAGTCCACGTCTTCTACCGGTTCGATGCCAAAGACCTTGAGGATGGCATTGGAAGAGTACTCAAAGAAACGGATAAGCCAGCCGAAAATCCGCAGGTAGATTTGCGTGGATGCGGCCAACCAGCGCGCCGTCTTCATGGGGGCGGCGATGGTGTAATTCTTGGGGAAAAGCTCCGCGAAGAGCATGGTTGCAATCGTGGAGATGAAAAGCGCCGCGATGGTGCCCACGGTGACAGACACCGCGGACGGAACACCGACGCCGCCGAGTAACGTACCTAGTCCCTGGCCCACGAGCGGCTCGGCCACATAGCCGATGAGCAGGCCGGTAATCGTAATACCGAGCTGCGCGCCCGAGAGCATAAAAGAGGTCTGCTGAGTAATAGCCAGCGCGCGTTGGGCTGTCTTATCCCCCTCAGCAGCCTGGGTCCGCAGTTGTGTGCGGTCCACGGACATAAAGGAAAATTCTTGGGCCACGAAGTATGCGTTCGCGACGATGATGAGGCCAATGACTACGAAGCCGGCCAGAATCATCAAAATAGCCGATAACATGATTTACTCCCCACCGCCTAGAAGGAGGTAGGGACATCGACTCGGAGGTTCCACTGAGGGTGCCTTTCTACTTGGGAAGATGGAAACATACTACATGCTCAACCCCGCTTTCGGCCATTTTGTTCCTGCTCTATTAGAGTTTTATCCATGACTGAACCCTTCGGGCTGTATATCCACGTTCCTTTCTGTGCCACTCGTTGCGGGTATTGCGATTTCAATACCTATACCCCGGGCGAGCTTGGCAGCCCGCGCGATCTCACCGGGCCCTACCTGGATGCCTTGGACCGCGAGCTGGAATTGGCGGCCGCGCGCGTGGGCCGCCCGGCCGAGACCGTCTTCATTGGCGGCGGCACGCCCTCGCTGCTGGGAGGGCAGGGCCTGAGCCGCATCCTGAACACCGTCCGTTCCACCTTCGGCCTGAAGCCTGGGGCGGAGGTCACCACCGAATCCAACCCGGAGTCCACCTCACCGGAGTATTTTGCCCAGCTTGCCGACGCCGGCTATACCCGCATCAGCCTCGGCATGCAGTCCGCATCCCCGGGCGTTCTCCAGGTCCTCGAGCGCGCCCATACCCCCGGCCGCGCCTTTGACGCCGCCCGCGAGGCCCGAGCCGCCGGCTTCGAGCACGTCAACCTGGACATGATCTATGGCACGCCCACCGAAACCGATGACAACGTGCGCGAGACGCTCGACCGAGTGCTAGAAACCGGCGTAGACCACGTCAGCGCCTATTCGCTCATCGTAGAAGACGGCACCCGCATGGCGCGCAAGGTCAATAAAGGTATCCTGCCCGCACCGGACGAGGACGTGCTAGCCCGGCGCTACGAGATGATTTCCTCCACCCTCGAGTCTGAAGGCTTCGAGTGGTACGAGGTCTCCAACTGGTCCAAGCCCGGCGGCGAGTGCGAGCACAATCGCATCTACTGGGTAGATGGCAACTGGTGGGGCGCAGGCCCCGGTGCCCACTCGCACTTGGGCAACGAGCGTTTCTTTAACGTCAAACATCCCTCGCGCTATATCGACACCCTCGGCCGCGGAGAGCTGCCCATTAAGGAAACCGAAACGCTTACTGAGGCCGACCGCCACATGGAGAAAATCATGCTCGGCCTGCGCCTGCGCGAGGGCATCCCGGAGGCCTGGCTCGATACCCACGCTGCCCCGGCCCTCGAGCGCTTCATCGGCCGCGGTCTGCTCGAGCGCGCCGGTGATCGCGTACGCATCACCAAGCCCGGCCGTCTACTAGCCGATGGCATCATCACCGATCTCCTCGTCGCCGAAGAAACCTAATCCCCCTCCCGTCTAAACTGGAAAGCACGTGAAATAGCCAAGCGAATAGGAGCGCCATAGTGTCTACCTCAACCGATGCCCGCCGCAAGGAAGTCCTGCGCGCCATCGTGGCGGACTATATTGCCTCCCAGGAGCCCGTTGGCTCTAAGTCGCTCTTGGAGCGCTACCAATTGGGCGTCTCCTCGGCCACCATCCGCAACGACATGGCCGTGCTCGAATCCCAGGGCCTTATCTCCCAGCAGCACGCCAGTTCCGGCCGCGTGCCTACCCAACAGGGCTACCGTCACTTCGTTGACTCCCTCCATGAGGTTAAGCCGCTTTCGGCCCCAGAGCGCCGCGCGATGCTCAACTTCTTGGAAGGCGGCGTCGATTTGGAGGATGTGCTGCGCCGCTCGGTGCAGCTACTGGCGCAGGTGACGAAGCAGGCGGCCGTCGTCCAGCTGCCCAATCTCAAGGTCTCGCGCGTCAAGCACTGCGAGGTCGTGGCGCTGTCCCCGGTGCGCCTGCTGCTGGTACTTATCACCGATAACGGCCGTGTGGACCAGCGCAATGTGGAGCTCGATGAAATCATCGACCAAGACCAGACCTTCCGCTTGCGCGACATCGTCAATAGTGCGCTGGTGGGCAAGACGCTTACCGACGCCTCCGTGGAGCTCGCCCACCTTGTCGACGACGCCCCCTTGGATATCCGACACCACGTACTCAAGGTGGCCACCACGCTTATCGAGACCCTAGTGGAACAGCCCTCCGACCGGCTGATTATGGCCGGTGCCTCCAACCTCACGCGCGTGGCGCGCGAGTTTCCGGAAGGCTTGCCCAAGATTATTGAGGCACTAGAAGAGCAGGTCGTCGTCCTCAAGCTGCTTGCCCGCGTGCCCGATCTAGGCAACGTCTCCGTAGTCATCGGCGAGGAAAACGAGGAAGACCAGCTGCGCCAAGCCTCCGTGGTGGCCACGGGCTACGGACTGGGCACGGGCGATGAGGTGGCCACGCTGGGCGGCCTTGGCGTAGTGGGGCCTACCTTTATGGATTACTCGGGAACAATTTCTAAGGTCTCTGCCGTTGCACGGTATGTGAGCGAAATTTTGGCCGGCGAGCAGTGCGAGTAAACTGGCTGGCCGCGCATTATTTTTCAAGTTAACCCCAACAAGACGAATTAGAAGGAATATCTCTTACAGTGGCTCGTGACTATTACGGCATCCTCGGTGTTGATAAAAACGCAACTGACCAGGAGATTAAGAAGGCCTACCGCAAAATGGCCCGCAAGTATCACCCGGACCTGAACCCGGATGATGAAGCCGCCGCGGAAAAGTTCCGCGATGCCGCGCTGGCCCAGGAGGTCCTGCTGGATCCGCAAAAGCGCCAGATCGTGGACATGGGCGGCGACCCCATGGAACAGGGTGGCGGCGGTGCCGGCGCCGGTGGCTTTGGCGGCTTCGGTGGCGGCGGCCTCGGCGATATCTTCGCCGAATTCTTCGGTGGCGGTGCCGGCGGTTCCCGCGGCCCGAAGTCCCGCGTCCAGCCGGGCAACGATGCCCTGCTGCGCACCCGCATCACCCTGGAGGAGGCCTACACCGGCCTGAAGAAGAAGGTCACCGTGGATACCGCGGTGTTGTGCGATAGCTGCGGCGGCACCGGCTCCGAGTCCAAGGCCAAGCCGGTTACCTGTGATAACTGCAATGGCATGGGTGAAATTCAGGAGATGCAGCGCAGCTTCCTCGGCAACGTCATGACCACCCGCCCGTGCCCGAAGTGCCAGGGCTTTGGCGAGGTCATTACCGATCCGTGCAACCACTGCGCCGGCGATGGCCGCGTGAAGAAGCGCCGCGATCTCACCGTGAATATCCCGGCCGGTATTAATGACGGCATGCGCATCCGCATGGCCTCCCAGGGCGAGGTCGGCCACGGTGGCGGCCCCGCCGGTGACCTCTACGTTGAGGTCCACACGGAGGAGCACCCCGTCTTCCAGCGCAACGCCGATGACCTGAACCTCACCGTGCGCGTGCCGATGATTGACGCCGCGTTGGGCACCAATTTCACAATCGATCAGCTCAATGGTGAAGAGCTCACCATTGACATCGAGCCCGGCACCCAGCCGGGCGAGTCCATCAAGGTCGATGGCGCCGGCATGCCGCGCCTGCGCACCGATGGCTACGGCAACCTCTTTGCCCACGTGGACGTCGTTGTGCCGAAAGACCTGGACCGCAAGACCCGCGAGTCCCTGGAGAAGATCCGCAACTCCCGCGACGAGGGCGCGCGCGTGCGCACCACCGGCGACGGCCAAGAGGAATCCTTCTTTAGCCGCATCCGCGATAAGTTCCGCCGCTAATGTCGCTGCCCGTCTTCATTCATCCGGACCTTTCCGCCGCGCGCACCGGCGAGGCCTTCAGCTTTTCCGGCCCGGAGGCCCGCCATGCCGTGACGGTCAAGCGCATGGGGGAGGGCGAGCGCCTCGAGCTTATCGACGGCACCGGTACCCGCCTTACCCTCACCATCACCGCTACCTCGGGCAAGGACTCCCTGGAGGGCACGGTCGACTCCATCGACACCGCGCCTGATCCCACCCCGCGGGTGAGCGTGGTGCAGGCCATCCCGAAATCCGAGCGTGCCGAGCTCGCAGTGGATCTTGCCACCCAGGCCGGCGCGGATGAGATTATCGCCTGGCAGGCGGATCGCTGCGTGGCTAAATGGGATGGTAAGAAGGCGCCGAAGGCGGTGGCCAAATGGCAGGCGGCCGCCGATTCCGCGGCCAAACAATCCCGCCGCGCCCGCATCCCACAGGTGCGCGGCCCGCTGACCACCCCGCAGCTCGCTCAAGAGCTCACCAGTGGCCGCGACGGCGCTTCCTCCACCGCACCCACCGTGCTCGTGTTGCACGAAGAGGCTACCGCCTCCATCAAGGACGTGCCGCTCACAGAGGATGTCGTCCTGCTCGTCGGTCCCGAGGGCGGCATTGGCGACGCCGAGCTCGATCGCCTCAAGGCAGCTGGCGCCACACCCATCAAGCTCGGCCCGGAAGTGCTGCGCACGGCGAGTGCGGCAATGGTGGCGCTCGCGGCAATCGGCATGCGCACCGAGCGTTGGTAAGCGGCGCTGGTAGCCTAAAGCACGTGCCTATCATCACGAAGAAATGTGAGCTAGATTCCGCCTACGTCAGCAGCGTGCTGGGTAGTGCGGACGATAACCTGCGCGTGCTCAATAACCGCCTGGATGCGGACCTGTTTGCCCGCGGTAATGTCGTCACCGTCACCGGTCCGGATTATGAGGTTGCCCGCGCCGCCAAGATCCTCGATGAGCTCGAGGCCATCGCCCGCCGCGGCCACGCCGTATCCACCGATACGGTCAAGCACACCATGGACATGGTGGCCGTGGAGGCGCCGCAGTCGGTGTCGGCGGCGTTGGCGGCGGACATCGTTAAGCGCCGCGGCAAGGCCGTCCGCCCGAAGACGGTGGGGCAGTCTGAATACGTGCAGGCCATCGACGATAATACGGTAGTTTTCGGTATCGGCCCGGCCGGTTCCGGCAAGACCTACCTGGCGGTGGCCAAGGCCGTGCAGGCCCTGCAAACCAAGCAGGTCTCGCGCATTATCCTCACCCGCCCGGCCGTGGAGGCAGGGGAGAAGCTCGGCTTCTTGCCGGGTACGCTCAATGACAAGATTGACCCGTACCTGCGCCCGCTGTACGACGCCCTGCGGGACATGCTCGACCCGGAGATGATTCCTAAGCTCATGGAAGCCGGCATCATCGAGGTCGCCCCTCTGGCCTATATGCGCGGCCGCACGTTGAACGATGCCTTCGTCATCCTTGATGAGGCCCAAAACACCACGCCTGCGCAGATGAAGATGTTCCTCACCCGTCTGGGTTTTGGTTCCAAGATTGTGGTCACCGGCGATGTCTCCCAGGTAGACCTTCCACACGGCCAGGTCTCCGGCCTGCGGATCGTGCGCCGCATCCTGCGCAACGTGGAAGATATTCACTTCGCGGACCTGGGCTCTAAGGACGTGGTGCGCCACCAGCTGGTCGGGCGCATCGTCAATGCGTATGAGACCTTTGATAATAAGAAAGCCGCTGAATACGAGGGAATGGAATGAGTATCGAGTTTCTCAATGAATCCGGCTTCGAAGGCGTCAACGAGGAGATGCTGATTGACGTCGCCTCTTATGCCTTCGGCGCCATGGACATCAACCCCGATGCCGAGTGCACCATCACCTGTGTGGATCTGAAGACCATTGAGGATTTGCACGTGCGCTGGATGGATCTGGAAGGCCCCACCGATGTCATGAGCTTTCCCATGGATGAGCTCACCCCTGGCGCCATCGCCGGTGGCGGCCGCCCCGATGCCGCCGACCCAGGCCCGGCCATGCTGGGCGATATCGTCCTGTGCCCCGAGTTTGCCCTGCGCCAGGCAGAAGCCGCCGGCCACTCCCTAGGCCACGAGCTCGCCCTGCTTACCGTGCACGGCTGCCTGCACCTTTTAGGCTATGACCACGCCACCCCGGCCGAGGAAAAGGAAATGTTCGGCCGACAAAACGAGCTGCTCGCGGATTGGTACGACGATGTGGCCGAGCGTGGAGTTTCCTATCAGCCCAAGCCCTCCGGCCCTAAGGCTTTTCCCGACGCCGCCGAACGCGCCAACTTGGACAAGCAGGTTCCCGGCGGCGGCATCCCTGCGGTGGGGGAGCCGCAGGACCGCCCGGAGGAATAATTTTTCCTTTTTCTTTTGTGGGCGCATAAGACGCGTAGCACAATGGGTAGCTATGACTATCCTTTCCATCCAGTCCCACGTCACCTACGGCCACGTTGGCAACTCCGCGGCCGTCTTCCCCCTGCAGCGCGCCGGCCATGAGGTATGGCCGGTCCACACGGTGAATTTCTCTAACCACACCGGCTACGGCGACTGGGGCGGACCGATGATTCCGGCTAGCGATGTCACTTCCATCATTGACGGCATTGAAAAGCGTGGCGCTTTCCCGCAGATCGACGCCATCCTTTCTGGTTACCAGGGCGGCGCCGACATTGCCGACGCCATCGTGGAAACCGTCCGCCGCATCAAGGCCGCCAACCCCAATGCCCTCTACGCTTGCGACCCGGTGATGGGCAATGCTAAGTCTGGCTGCTTTGTCTCCGATGAGATCCCGCCACTGCTGCGCGACCGCGTCGTGCCCGTCGCCGATATCATCACCCCCAACCAGTTTGAGTTGGGCTACCTCACCGATTCTGAGGTCGGCACCCTTGAGCAAACCCTCGCTGCAGTAAAAAAGGCGCAGGAAATCGGCCCAAAGACCGTGCTGGTCACTTCCGTTAAGCGCCCCGAGACTGCCGACGACCAGGTTGAGATGCTCGCCGTCGACGGCGACCGCGCCTTCCTCGTATCCACGCCGTTGCTACCGTTCAAGCGCAATGGCTCCGGCGACGTTACCGCGGCCCTGTTTACCGGTCACTACACCGAGACCAGCGACGTCAAGGAATCCCTGCGCCGCACCGCCTCCTCCGTGTATGACCTGCTGGAAAACACCTACGAGGCAGAGACCGCCGAGCTCCAGCTCATCCAATCCCAGGATGTATTCGCGCATCCGCGCATGCAGTTCGACGCCGAGGAGCTTTAAACCCTACGCGGCCCCCGCTTTGGCGCGTGGGGCCTGTGAAGTTTGGCCTCCTAAAGTTAGGTCCATTCTGATCGGGCCGATCTGAGGAAAACTACCCCTCAGATCGGCCTTTTCGCCCTCAATTCAGCCTGATCTCTTTCGACTTTTCTCTTCCGCTCCCTCAAGCACCCGCACCTACGCCCGGACCAAGACCCCATGCCCCAACACAGCAGCAAAGAAGCATTAGAACTAATCGGAGATCTTGACTCCGTGGGCTATTATTGCGGGTAATGAGTTCTGATTTTGATGCACAGTTTGATGCGGCATTCGAGGGCCTGCCAGAAGACCCCGATGATGCCGTGCCGGAAGGCGCCGAGAATACGGCAGCCCCGCTTGATTATTCGCAATACACCGATACCCCGGAGGGATTCCGTTCGGGCTTCGTATCCTTCGTAGGGCGCCCGAATACCGGCAAGTCCACGCTGACTAATGCCCTGGTGGGGCAGAAGATTGCGATTACCGCAGACCAGCCGGAGACCACCCGCCACACCATCCGCGGCTTGGTACACCGCGATGATGCCCAGGTCATCGTCGTGGATACACCGGGCCTGCACCGCCCACGCACCCTACTGGGCGAGCGCCTCAACGAGGTAGTCAAGGATACATACGCTGATGTGGACGTTATTGGTCTGACCATCCCGGCCGATGAAAAAATCGGCCCTGGTGACCGCTGGATTTTGGATAACGTGCGCTCCATTGCGCCGAAAACGCCGATCATCGGCATCGTCACCAAGCTGGATAAGGCCAGCAAGGATCAGGTAGGCGCCCAGCTTCTAGCCCTGCACGAACTGCTCTCTCAGGATGACCCGAATGCGGTAGTCATACCGGTGTCCTCCAAGGAGGGCGTGCAGCTTGATGAGCTGGTGCAGGTCATCGTGGATCACCTGCCAGAAGGCCCGAAGTTCTACCCGGATGACCACATCACCGATGAAGGCCAAGAAAAGCGCATCGAGGAACTCATT
This sequence comes from Corynebacterium sp. ACRPE, assembly GCF_022347435.1. Lineage (NCBI taxonomy): Bacteria > Bacillati > Actinomycetota > Actinomycetes > Mycobacteriales > Corynebacteriaceae > Corynebacterium > Corynebacterium sp. ACRPE. Next base: position 132,012 of record NZ_JAKRNA010000003.1, read on the forward strand.
CGTGAGGCCGCCCTGTCCGGCTTGAAAGCGGAGCTGCCGCACTCGGTGGCGGTGCAGGTTGATGAGATGTTGCCGTCGCGCACCCGCGAGGGTGTGCTGGATATCCATGCCATTTTGTACCTAGAGCGTCCCGGCCAAAAGCGCATTATTGAGGGCAAAGATGGCCTGCGCTTCCGTCGCATTGTGGGCAATGCCCGCAAGGAGATCATCGAGCTGCTCGGCCACAATGTGTACCTTGATCTGCGCATCAAGGTGCTGAAGAATTGGCAGTCTGACCCGAAGTCGCTGGGTAGGCTCGGGTTCTAGACCACTATGCGCGAGAACTATCGTGACCGCGCAGTGGTCATCCGCACCTATGACTTTGGTGAGGCCGATCGCGTCATCGTCCTGCTCACCCGCGATCATGGCCTCGTGCGCGCGGTGGCCAAGGGCGTGCGCCGGGCAAAGTCGCGCTTCGGGTCGCGCCTGCAGCTCTTCGTCAACCTCGATGTTCAGCTGTATGTGGGCAAGAACCTGGCCACCATTTCCCAGGCGGATACGGTCGACTATTTTGGCGCGCGCCTCATCGAGGACTATGAGCGCTACACGGCCGCGTGCGCGGTGTTGGAATCGGCCGAGCGCCTTGCGTTTGCCGACGCCGCCCATGACCCCTACCTCTACGAATCCGTCACCGCGACCTTGGAGCAGCTGCAAACCGCGGACCCGACCATGGCGCTGGATGCCTTCTTGCTGCAGGCGATGGCGCATGCCGGTTGGGCGCCCAGCCTTTTCAACTGCGCCCAGTGCAACCGGCCTGGCCCGCACCACGCCTTCCACCCGGCGGTCGGCGGGGCGGCGTGCCACGAATGCCGGCCGCCGGGTGCCGCGGAGGTAGACCCCGAAACCCTGCATCACCTGTGGCTTTTAGAGCATAACTATCCGACGAATCCAACGAATGCGCAAAAGCAGCAGGGGCACCGCCTAGCGCGGGCGCACCTGCAGTGGCACATGGAGCGCAATGTTTCCGCATTGCAGGTTATGGAGCAGTAGAATATAGCCCGTGATTACGCCAGACCCGAACCGCACTTTGACCCCACCGAATATCCCGGATGAGTTCATGCCCCGCCATATTGCGCTGGTCATGGATGGCAATGGCCGCTGGGCCCAGGAAAAAGGCATGAAGCGCACCGAGGGGCATAGGCGCGGCGAAGCCGTGCTTCTCGACGTCGTCGATGCCTGCCTTGCCGCCGGCGTTCCCTACCTTTCCGCGTATGCGTTCTCCACGGAAAATTGGCGCCGCAGCCCCGAGGAGGTCCGCTTCCTTATGGGCTTTAACCGTGACGTGTTGCGCCGCCAGCGCCAGTGGCTCAATGAGCGCGGTGTGCGCGTAGTGTGGGCCGGCCGCCGCCCGCGCCTGTGGCGCTCAGTGATTAAAGAGCTCGAGGCTGCCCAGGAGCTGACCAAGGACAATACCAAGATGACCTTGGCCATGTGCGTCAACTACGGCGGTAGGGCAGAACTGGTGGATGGCTTTAGGGACATCGCCAAGCAGGTTGCAGCCGGCGAGCTTAACCCGCGCGATATTAAGGAAGAGACCATCGCGCAGCACCTCTATGACCCAGGCATGCCGGATGTAGATCTCTTCCTGCGCCCGTCCGGTGAGAAGCGCACCTCCAATTTCCTGCTGTGGCAGTCCGCGTATGCGGAGATGATTTACCAGGATAAGCTCTTCCCAGATTTCACCCCGGAGGACCTTTTTGCCGCTATCGAGGAATACGCGCGGCGCGACCGCCGCTTCGGAGGCGTTAAGAAGTAACGCGCAGCACCGAAGCGGTGTGCGTTTATACCTAGGGGATAAAGATATCCTCGATTGAGCAGGAAAAGTGGCGCGCGATCTGAAAAGCGAGGGGGAGCGAAGGATCGTAGCGTGCCTTTTCAATACTGATGACCGTTTGGCGCGAAACGCCTAGCTCGGTGGCCAAGCCCTGCTGCGAGAGTCCTTGGCTCTCGCGAATCTCTTTTAGCCGATTGTCCATGGCTTAGCTCGCTGCCCGTTTGTGGGCAAAGTAGCTAATACCAAAGGTCCCGGTGACAAAGACTCCCAAGATGATAGTGAGCAGGGAGCCCGAAACGCGGAAGTCCCAAAAAGAAGAGACCACGCCGAGGCCGCCAATGCCAAAAAGCATGGCGTGCAGGGTGTTTTCCGAGGCTTGCGAATACCAATGGGATTCGATGGAATTTTCCGGATCGGGTGTTGCCCCACGGATGGTGTCCCGATCCACCATGAATAGCCAGCTAGCCGTCGTAGTAACAGGCAGTAGGCACAGTGCGTACACGGCAAACGCTAGTAGGGGCGAATCTTCGTGTACGAACGCGGCCACGATGGCACCGGCTGCCGCCGCAAGGGCCGTGCCTGCAGCGATGGACAGTGCAATGAGCTTGGCTTGTGAGCCGCCAAACTTGGGGCGGCCAAAGCGAGTGGTCTGCATGGAAACCTCCTGTAGCAACGGTTTGTAAAGTGTGCTTGACACACACTATATGTCAAGGGTCCTTTACTGTAAAGGAGGCTTTACTATCGCGGCAGTTGCTAAAGAAAAACCTCAGGCTCCGGAAGTTGGAGTCTGAGGTTAGGGGAGAGGCGGCTTCGCAAGGAAGCGCGAGCGCGATTAGGCAGAGGCGGCGCAGTCGCTGCAGATGCCAAAGACCTCGGCATCGTGGCCGGTGAGCTCGAAGCCGTACTCCTTGGCTACGGAGGTGGCCCACTTTTCAATGGGGCCGCCATCGATTTCCTCGGTGCGGCCGCACTTGGTGCACACCAAGTGGTGGTGGTGGGCGTCGGTATCGCAGTGGCGGTACAGGGTTTCGCCATTGGGCATGTGGAGGGCGTCCACTGCATCGATATCGGTCAGGGACTGCAGGGTGCGGTACACGGTGGTCAGGCCCACCTTTTCCTCACGCTCTTGGAGCTCGTGGTAGATCTCCTTGGCGGAGGCGAATTTCTCCATTTCCCGGAGCACCTCGACGACTGCGGTGCGCTGCTTGGTATTGCGCGCGCCTAGTTTGGGAATACTGTCGTATAAAGCCATGACCGCAATATTATCAGTGCTTTTTCAACAACTGCATAGTCAGGCGGCTTTATATGCAGGGGTGAGGGGCTAGGAGGCGATCTTGGCGGCGTCGGCAAGCAGGTCCAAAACCCGCGGCGCAATGAGCGAGTAGGTTACCTCGCGGCCGCTGCGCTCGGAGTCCACGATGCCCGCCTGCTTGAGCACGCGCAGGTGCTGGCTGATAAGCGGCTGGGACTTGCCGGTAGCCTTGACGAGCTCGTGTACAAAGTGATCGCGCTCGGCCAAGCGGGAAATGATTGCGATGCGTAGGGGCGAATCGAGGGCAGCGATCACGCCGGCAGCCGCAGAAGTATTAGGGGCCTTGTAAGTGGTCGTCATAGGGAATATCACCTTCAATTAAATACCTATTACCTGTCGGTCACTCTTATATTACCCGATACGTGCAATACGTTGTATTTATTTCAGATTAAATTCACGCCCCAATCCCACCGCCGGGAAGTGCTTCGGGTTAGACTGAACGAGATTGTCAAGACTGTCCCCTACCAGAGGAGTCCGAAAACTTATGGCATCCGTCATCGATACCGTTGTAAACCTGTGTAAGCGCCGCGGCTTGGTCTACCAGGCAGGTGAAATTTACGGCGGTTCCCGCTCCGCGTGGGATTACGGCCCTCTTGGTGTAGAGCTCAAGGAAAACATCAAGCGCCAGTGGTGGCGCCACATGGTGCAGTCCCGCGCAGACGTCGTGGGCGTGGACACCTCCGTCATCCAGCCGCGCCAGGTCTGGGTATCTTCCGGTCACGTTGAAGTGTTCTCTGACCCGCTGGTGGAATCCCGCCACACCGGCAAGCGCTACCGCGCCGACCACCTCATCGAAGCTTATGAGGAAAAGCACGGCCACGAGCCAGAAAACGGCCTGGCAGACATCAACGATCCGGAAACCGGCCAGCCTGGTGACTGGACCGAGCCGAAGGCCTTCTCCGGTCTGCTCAAGACCTTCCTGGGCCCGGTCGATGATGAACAGGGCCTGCACTACCTGCGCCCGGAGACCGCACAGGGCATCTTCGTTAACTTCAAAAATGTGATGACCTCCTCGCGCATGAAGCCGCCGTTTGGCATCGCGAACATCGGCAAGTCTTTCCGCAACGAGATCACCCCAGGCAACTTCATCTTCCGTACCCGCGAGTTCGAGCAGATGGAGATGGAGTTCTTCGTCAAGCCGGGCGAGGACGAAGAGTGGCACCAGTACTGGATTGATGACCGCTACAACTGGTACGTGGACCTGGGCATCAAGGAAGAAAACCTGCGCCTGTATGAGCACCCGAAGGAAAAGCTCTCCCACTACTCCAAGCGCACCGTGGACGTGGAGTACGCCTTTGGCTTCAAGGGCTCCAAGTGGGGCGAGCTGGAAGGCGTGGCCAACCGCACGGACTATGACCTGTCCGTCCACGCCAAGGGCTCGGGCGAGGACCTGTCCTACTACGACCAGGCCAACGATGAGCGCTGGATCCCGTACGTTATCGAGCCGGCCGCTGGCCTGGGCCGTTCCATGATGGCCTTCCTGGTGGACGCCTACGACGAGGAAGAGGCTCCGAACGCCAAGGGCGGCACCGATAAGCGCGTCGTCTTGCGCTTGGACCGCCGCCTGGCGCCGATCAAGGTGGCCGTACTGCCGCTGTCCAAGAAGGAAGAGCTCTCCGAGCCGGCCCGCAAGCTGGCCGATAAGCTGCGCGCCCACTGGAACGTGGACTTCGACGTATCCGGCGCCATCGGCCGCCGCTACCGCCGCCAGGATGAGATTGGCACCCCGTTCTGCGTCACCTTCGACTTCGACACCCTCGATGATGATGCCGTGACCGTGCGCGAGCGCGACACCATGGAGCAGGAGCGCGTGAAGCTCGATGACCTCGAGGCCTACCTCGCCTCCCGCCTGATTGGGTGCTAGTAATGCATTACACCAGCTGGGATCGCTCCGACCGCGCAAAACCCGTGCTCTTGGCCGAGGAAGGCCCGGAGCAACTGGGCGTATTCTCGGAGCATTCCGCGGAGGTGGACGGCCACTTCTGGCGCACCGAGGTCAGTGACCTTGGCGCTTCTGCCACGCTTGCCGACGGCTCCATTTACCGCCTTGCCGGCCGCCCCGGCCGCGACAAGCGCCTGGAGGCATCGCTTAACGGCCGTACCTTCACCTTCATCAACGAAAACAGCGGCGACTGGATCATCGATGATGTCGATGATGAAAAGGTAGGGCAGTTCACCGCCCGCAATTCCGGCGTGCGCAAGTCCATCCTCGAATTCGAGCACGATGCCGAGGGCCTGACCAGCGCGGAAATCGCCGGCCTGAGCTGGTTTACCCGCGTCATCCTGGATGCCAATACCCAGGGCAAAGCCTGGGCGTGGATCATCACCTTGGTCCTGGCGTCCATCGTCGCCCTCGTCGCGCTATTCGTCCTCTAATGCCTATCCAGTGGACCTGGCGCGCGGGCGCTCTCACCAACGCCGAGGGGCACGAGCTCGCCTCCGTGCGCGACGGCGTGCTCACCACCGCCGCCGGCGAGCGCCTCGCAGTAGAATCCTCGCTGGATTCTTCCTCCCCGCGGTTCTTCCTGCGCGCGCAGACCGCCGCGGGCGAGGATTTCTCGGTCACCCAGGCCGGGATTACCGTCACCCGCCTGCGCGCGACCTGCGCCGACCGCGAGTACCTTCTCGAGCGCCGCAACCCCTTCCGCCGCGAGCGCCGCATCGTGGCTCGCAGCACCGGCGCCGAGGTCGCTGCCACCGCTCCGGCCGGGGTGGACCTGCGCGTGAGCGTGGGCGAGCTGCCCGAGCTCGACGCCATAATTTTGAGCTACGCCTGCGCGCTTCTCGACGCCACCCCGCGCACCCTGCGCACCTAGCTATGCGCCGGGTGCCGGGTCGCCCGCGCGAGCCTAGAGCCGGACTGGAGGGCTACCGGGCCGTGGGGCGGACTGGGCGGAATGGGCAGGCTAGAAGGAGCCGCCGCGGAAGCCGCCTCCGCCACCGCCGCCGAAGCCGCCGCCGCCAAAGCTGCCTCCCCCAAAGCCGCCGCCTCCGAAACCGCCGCCGAAGCCGCGGCCGCCGCTGAGCATTTGGCCAAGGACCATACCGGTCACGACATTGCCGGCCGCATTGCCCATCTGCTGGCGCTGTTGGCGGCGACGGTGCTCGTCGATGTCATCCTTGGCGCGCTGCAACGCCGCCTGGGCCGCGGCCACCGCCTCGCGGGAGGACTGCAACGCGGCGCGGATATCGCTGCGCTCGGTGTGGAGGGCTTGGGCGTGGAGGCGTTTGGCGTCGGCAAGCGCGGTGCGCGCACCCGAGCCGATGATGCGACCGCGGGAGGAAATGAGGTCTTCTGCGGCCTGGATATTGGATTCCGCTACGGAAATCTGCTGGCGGAAAAGGTCTAGCTGGCGCGCGTGCGTGGAGGTCTTTTCGCGCACGCGGTCGAGCGCCTCATCCAGCTTGGTATCGATGGAGGTCAGAGCAGTGTGCTGGCCCAGCGGGTCCTGTTGGCCGTGGGCCTTGGCATCGTTAACCGCGCTGCCGGCGCGGCCGAGCAGCTCCTCGAGCTTGTCCCAATCCGCGGTGGTTCCCTGGGCCTTGCCTTGGCGCTCGAGCTCGCGGGCCTCGTTGATCTCGCCCTCGACCTCGGCGATAAGCGCCTCGAGGTTGCCGCGGGCGGTGGCGATATTCTCCTCGGCGTTTTCCACGCCGGAGATGAGGCGATCCGTCATCTCGCAGGCGTGCTCGATATCGCGAATAAGTCCCACCAGCGGGCCCTGCTGGCCGGCCGGCTGGGCCTGGACCCCGCGGGCCTTGTCGAGCAGCTTCTCGGCCTCGTCGAGGGAGGCGGCGGCTAGCTCGGGGTTATCGGCAATGGAGGAGAGCACGTGCTCGTCATAGTTGGACTTCAGGCCAGCCAGCGTGGACTCGGCCTCCGGCAGGCGGGTGCGCAGGCCCACGGTGCGCTGGGTGAGCTCATCCAGCTTCTCATCGGAATGGATGAGCAGATCGCGCATCTTGGCAAACTCCTCTGCCTGCGCGTCCAGGGCATCATCGGCCTGGCCGCAGGAGGAGACGATTTCTACCAGCATTTGGCGGCGCTCGGCCGGGGACTCCGGCACGGCATCATCCAAGCGCTGGCGCAGGCGGAAGGCCTTTTGCAGGGTAGAAGTGGAGTGGTTCATCGCCTTGGTAAACGGGCGCACGCGCTCGGGGCCGAACTCGGAGAGCGCGATATTAAGCTCCTCCTTGCCGCGGCGAATAGACTCATCGGTAGAGACCAGCTCCTCCTGGGCCAGCTGGTCCAAAGTCTCCAGCGGCAGGCGACCTAGCTGATCGGTATCGCCCGGGGCAATCTCGCGGGCGGACTCCAGCGTCTGCGCATTATTCTTCTTGGTATTGCGGCGGGAGTAGTACATGATTCCGCCACCGGCGGCGACGATGGCGGCCGCGCCACCGCCCAGCCACGCTAGGCCAGAGGAATCGGAGGCGGAGCTATTTGAAGCGGAGTTGCCCAGGGCGGCGTCGGCAAGCGCGACGGCCGAAGCACCGTATTCATCGCTGGCCAGCTTGTCATAGGCGGCGTCATACATCTGGTCCAGCCGGCCCTTAGGCCAATCCTTGCCGGTCTGCACGCCCATCTTGCGATCCTTAATGGAAAGCGCATAAACCGCGGAGTTCGGCCCCTTGTCCTTGACCGCCTGGCCGGCAAAACTTTCCGGATCCGTGCCCAGCTCATCGGTGATATAGACAAAGAGCGTCAAGTGCTCGTCCTTTTGCAGTTGGCCAATCTTTTCCCTGAGTTCGGCCTTTTCTTGGGTGCTTAATACGCCTGCGTCATCGGTAACCTTTTCCGTGAGGGTTGCCGTACCGGTGCCCTGCGCCACCGCGGTGGTCTCGGCGGCGAAGGCAGACCCCGCACCGATGGAGGTGCAGCCCAAAATGAAAGCGGCAATGGCCGCGCGGCCCAAACGTGCACTCAAATTCATGCCCACCACTTTACCGGCTTAACTTAGCGCTCTGGCAGGTAATGTAGTGGGGCAGTGAAGTACGCAATTGTTTTAGGAACCGCCCAATACGATGGCCGCCCCTCCCGCATCCTGGCCGGCCGCCTGCGCCACGCCGGTGAGCTCGCCACCGCCGAGGGACTGGAGGTTATTACCGTGGGCGGCAAGCTGCCCGGGGATAGGTTTACGGAGGCCGGCGTCGGCCGCACCTACCTGCGCGAGCACTTCCCGCACCTGACCGTGCACGCGGTGGAGGAGGGGATGGATACCCGCAGTTCCCTCAGCGCGGTCAAGGAAGCCTTCGCGCTTTCCGACGCCACCATCATCACCGATCCCCTCCACCGCCTGCGCACCGCACTCATCGCCCGCCAAGAGGGCATTGAGGCCACCGTCTCCGGCACGCCGTATTACCCGGCCGCGCGCTTTTCTAAGCCCTGGTGGCGCTACCTTGCCCACGAAACTGGTGGCGTGGCCTATGCACTGGTGGCCGGCCTGCTGCCCGCTCGCGGCGCCGCGGCACTGCGCAATGGTTTCTACCGCGTGGAGCAAGTGCTGCGCCCGAATCAGAAGCTGCGGCATCAGACGATTCAGCAGGAAGATAGGGATACTTTTCCACGGCGATAAGAAAGATCGCATGATATTCTGCAGGCTGACGAAACATTTCTAGGGGAAAAGGGTTTCTTTTCCGCTACATCAGGAAATAACACCGAGCCATGTTGGTCAGCGCTGAAATGCTACGAAGCCTCAGGAGGAAAGCGTGTTAAAACTGGAAAACCTATCTGTGAAGCTAGGCAGGAAAAGTAGTCCGCTATTCTCTATCAACTCTGTGCATGAGCCGGGGACCCTTACTTGGATTCGAGGTACCTCTGGGTCCGGCAAATCGACGCTGCTTCGCGTTATCTCTGGACTCCAGAAGCCAACATCAGGAACCGTCAATATTTTCGGACATGATTTATGGAGCTCATCCGCTCGAAACAGAGATAGATTTCGAGCTAATTCGATGGGAATAGTGTTTCAAGATTCCGGCGTGGTGCCCTGTTTGACAGTCGCCGAAAACCTTTCCTTCGCGCAAGGGCTAAGCGGAGTAACTGCGGATTCGGACGCTAGTAGCTCTTTGCTAGCTCAACTCAATATGAGTGAATACGGAGCCTCTCTACCGCACGAGCTTTCAGGGGGACAACGCCAACGTGCGGCCATAGCAACGGCAATGTCTAAAAAGCCCCAACTCGTTTTCGCAGACGAACCGACGAGTGCATTGGATGAGGACAACGCATATTCAGTGTTGCGATATCTGCATAATTACATTGTAAGAAACCACGCAATCGCCTTGGTAGTTTCCCACGATGACCGTTTAGCGCAGTTTTGTGATCAGGTTTTGGAAATCGGGGTAAACCAATGAATTTTCGCGCTGTGGAAGCGAAGATCCGTAAAAGCACATTTGTGGAGAGTATCCCGCTACTAGCTACCTCGTTTGTGATCATCTTCTTTGTCTGCCTGTTAGTCTGCACTGTAGCGGCGGACAAAGTAGCCGAATCTATGGCAATGGGGCTGATGTATTCGGCTCTCGTATCGATCATTCCCTTTACTCTGGCACTCAAATACAGCTTAAGGCATGTGGTGGAGGGGAGGCGCCACCACTATGAGGCGCTTCGTTTATTTGGGTTAGCATTAAAACGAATTCGGCGAGCGTTATTTCTTGAGCTACTTATAGTTTATTTTTTCTTTTCAATAGTTAGCGCAGTTCTGGTTCCAGTGCTAATGAAGCCAATCTTCCTGGTTCTATATTCGGGTTTTGGTATTGATCTTCCACAAGGACTTCCTTCACCGCTGCGCGTCGCTGTGATCTCATGGTGCGCGATCACTTTCCTGAGTTTCGTTCCTTTCCAACAGGAGACGAGAGTTTTGGAAGATTTGAGCCAAGGCCCAGCTCGCATAGATCCAAATCCAAGGAATCCGCGGGCTGCAGAACTCCTTCGATATCCTCTAGGGATAGCGGCCAGTGTTGTATTGCTGGTGGGATTTGTGGCGATGCCCCAGGCGGATCCGTCTAGTAGGTGGCCGATGATTTTCGTCTACTGCGTCCCCTTCTTGGTGAGTGCTGCTTCTGTATTTTTCTACGCAGTTGTCTTATATTTCGCCGAATATCTCTCCCTCAAGATTAGGGGATGGGATCCTCCGATTTTAGGAGTCCGGTATGCGCGGTCTTTTATCGCCGCTACTACATTGCGGGTCTCTTGTGTTTTTATCTTGTTTCCCATCATTCTTTTTATTGTGAATGATTCAGCCCTCTACTCAGCAAGAGAAGAATTGGCTGACAATGTAAGGGACGTCTATGTAGGGGCGCCGCAGGATGGACAAACTTTCGGCACCTCCGCCGCTAAAAACTTTTGTCAGGACCACGCCGCAGATTGCCTAGGAGTTCTTAGCTGGGTTCCTGCTGTCCAAGACTCGGGAGAGCTCCAACCTTCCACTATGGAAGACGGAGCTGTCTTTGCACTAGTAGAAGATAGGAACGGAGCAGTAGGTTCCTTGGTCAAAGACCAAGGAGCAGTTGAGACGGACCCCCGATCTCCATTTGATCAAACGTGGATGCGGCCATGGGATAAATCCTTTAATGCTGAAGCAGATCCTACTTGGGGAGCGGGCGAAAGGAAAGATGAAGGGTATGCTGTAGCAATTTTTTCGAAGCAAGTCGAATTGAGCGACAGTCAAGAGATGGAGGTTGTAGGTGCTCAGCAATGGGCAGAAAACCTACCTTCAACGTTGCTTTACGGTCCAAACGGTACTGGTACAAGCGAATTTATCCCGTTGTTCGCCTACGTGATTGTTGGGGGAGCAGTTCTCATATTCGGACTGGCGTTGGCTCAACAAGGTCGGCTCATTCGCTTCACTAAGACCATTTGGGAACAAGGCGTCTCAGTTGCTGAAGCGCACAGGAACAGGAAATTGGCTAATTGTTTGCCTTCGGCTTTTGCTTTGGCCTTATCGCTAGGATCAGCCGCTCTGCTGGGCACATATATGCATTCTTATATAGCGCATAAACTTGTACTGCACTTTCCGGCTGTCCCGTTTGGACTCATACTTTTCCTAGTGGTGGTTGTGGGCTTGGCTGCTGTGGGCAGCAACTTTGTGAAAGGCCCGCAGCCTGCTAAAAACTAGGCGGCCACGTTGCTCACCCAAAAGGCCAGTTCACGGAATAAGCTTGGGGCGTGTCCTATTCTTATTCCACGCCCGACTTCGCCCGCTTGGCCGATGAAAAGCCGAAGGGCTCAGCCTTCCATTCCGTGGAAGAACATCGCGGCGTCTTTGCCCGCGACCGCGCCCGTGTGCTGCACTCGGCAGCCCTGCGGCGCTTGGCCGATAAAACTCAGGTCGTCGGTCCGCGCGATGGCGATACTCCACGCACCCGCCTGACCCACTCGCTGGAGGTGGGCCAAATTGCGCGGAGCATCGGTGCTGGACTCGGACTCGACCCTGATCTGTGCGACATGGCCGGCCTTACCCATGACATCGGCCACCCACCCTATGGGCACAATGGCGAAAACGCGCTCAACGAGGTCGCCCTCAACGGCTTTGAAGGCAATGCGCAGACCCTGCGCATCCTCACTCGCCTAGAACCCAAGGTCATCGTGGACGATGCTAGCGGGGTACCGCAAAGCTTCGGCCTCAACCTCACCCGCGCCGCCCTCGACGGTGCCTGCAAATACCCCTGGACTAAGACCAATAGCGATGGCAGCACCAACCGCAAATACGGTGCCTATGACGAGGACGCGCACTTACTGGAGTGGCTGCGCGAGGGCCATAGCGATAATCGCAAATGCATCGAAGCCCAAGTCATGGACTGGTCCGATGACATCGCCTACTCCGTGCATGACGTGGAAGACGGCATCATCTCCCGGCGCATCTCCCTTAATGTTCTGTGGGACCTAGTTGAGCTAGCCCAGCTGGCAGAAAAGGGCGCTAAAGCCTTTGGCGGCACCGCCGATGAGCTCTTGGAGGCGGCCGATAGCCTGCGCAACTTAAGCGTCATCAACGCCATCGGCGATTTCGACTACTCCCTGCGCGACTATGCCAACTTGAAGAAGATGACCTCTGAGCTCGTAGGCCGCTATGTGGGCGCGACCGTCGGCGCCACCAGCGAGGCCAATGCCGAGCTCATCGCCTCCAATACCCTTGGCCGCATGCACGGTGACCTCATTGTGCCCAAGCAAGCCGAGGCCGAGGTCAAGCTGCTTAAAACCATCGCGGTTCTCTATGTCATGGACGAGCCCGCCCACCTTGCCCGCCAGGACCGTCAACGCGAGCGCATCTACCGCGTCTACGATTACCTCGTCGCCGGCGCCCCCGGCTCCCTCGATGCCACCTTCCGGCTGTGGTGGGAGCAAGCCGATTCTGATGCTGCTCGTGACCGCGCCATCATCGACCAAATTGCGTCCATGACCGAGTCCCGCCTCGAGCGCCTAGCCCGCCGGAGTGCGGAGCTGTCTGGGTTTTTGAGTTAGCTAGTGACTGAGCCTGTATTCACTGTTTTCTAAATCAATTCGGCCACCTGTCTAAGGCTGGGACTGTCAGAGTGCTCTTTTAAGATAGGACTCTGTATATAATTCGGGGCCATGGGTGCTGAAGAGTTTAGGGTTGTGCTGGCTGCGATAGTCCCCTTTTTGGTGTTCTTTTTGAAACAAACAACACTGTCTCAGCAGCTGGAAAAGCTGGAAAAGCTCATAGATCTTTTCCATATATATCGAGCTATCGAGGGGCCGAAGGGAGAAAAACCTTCAAAAATCGCATCCGAGAAAGTTGGGAATGACAAGAGCGCGGTAACTTCGGTTGCAATTTCAGAGCAGCTTTTTACTACTTATATCATTGCTACTCTCGGATTATGGACCTTAGCGGTTATGTTGGTTTCCTCCCTAATGGGACTGGTGATCATAATCATTTTGGTCCGATTTCGCCTGTTTGTGCATGTAGACAAGCTAGCCTTCCTAAATAGCTTTTGGGGCGATCTCATAGCCATCATTGTTGCTGAATTAATTGTTGCCGCTTTGAACATTGGCTACATAAGACTTAGGAAAAAGAAGACTCAGGCTCGGGCAGAGAAACCCGATCAGGCGATTGTGCAATACCTTGAGAATCTTAGCTATTCGGTGCACAGTCAACCGACTCCGAGCACACCTAGCGAACAGAAGCACCAATACTGTGCCAAAAAGCTAAGAAGGCAAAAGAAAGCGTTTAACTACAAACGTCTGACTTAACGCACCAACTTCACGCCCTGGTCCTCCAACACGGTGGCAATGGCGTCTAAGCCTTCGCCGTCTATATCCATGTCAGATGCGACGATGATGGCGGTGCGTTGTTCGCGTAGGAAATCCGCGAGGTCATCGAGGTTGCGCGGTCCGCAGTCTTCGCAGCCGCGGGTGCGGCCGAGTGCGTTAAAGAAGTCCGCGCGGGTGCGGATGTGTTCAGTGATGAGGATGCGTCGCATGATTACTCCTCTGCGTCCGGGATAGAACAGAAGCTTTCATAGTGGTCATCGGTGTAGTACCACACGTCTGGGTCGGTCTCGCTGCCGCCACCGGTGATTATGCGGCGGGCGCCGCGGTTGTGGCTGCCTGGGGTTTCTACCGTGTATTCGCGGTAGTAATTCTTGTCCTGCTGAGGCAGCCGGCCCTCGTAATTGCCAAAGCGGGCGTTGTCATTATCCGGGTAGTCGTAGGGGCCACCGGCCAAGATATCGTCCGCGGTGTCTTTGGCCTCGGCGGGTAGGGAAGACATCGCGCAAGTATCGGCGTCGCCAGTTGCGGCCGCTTGTGTCGTCTCGGAAGTGGAGGAGGCAGCGGAATCACCATCGCCGCCGAGGTCGAAACCGAAATAGCTTGCTACGACGACAAGCGCAAGGCCACCGAGGGCAACAGGGAGCGATTTCTTGGACGCTTTGGACTTGGGCATACCTTCATTGTTGCAGGTGCGGCGCTAAAAGCGGAAATCGGCCCGAGACAATGGCGAGGTCAAAAATTGCCCCGTCACGGGGGTAGGTAACAGTATGTGGAAAGCACCCCAACAGAGGGTAATTTGCGTCCAAACTGTGAACCCTGTTCAACGTCACCATCCTGCCCTAGGCAGTTAAGCGTTCCCACCGCGCGCGGGGTAGTCTGTACGCATGGCAAAAGGCAGAATTCCGGACAGCGATATCCAAGCTATCCGTGAACGCGCGCCTTTAGAAGAAATCGTCGGCGAGTACGTGCAGCTCAAGCCCGCCGGGCACGATTCCCTCAAGGGCCTTAGCCCTTTCAAGGATGAAAAGACCCCGTCTTTTCACGTGCGCCCGCAGCGCGGCTACTACCACTGCTTTTCCACCGGCAAGGGTGGCGATGTATTCAGCTTCCTGATGGAAATGGAGCAGGTTTCCTTTCCAGAGGCAGTGGAAGCGGTAGCGCAGAAGATCGGCTATCACATCAACTACCAGGGCGGTTCTACGGGCGCGCGCAATGAGAAGCCGGGCACGCGGCAGCGCCTCATCGCTGCCAATAAGGCCGCCCACGAGTTTTACCGCCAGCAGTTGGAGACCCCACAAGCGGCTACAGCTCGCGATTTCCTGCTGGATCGCGGCTTTTCCCGCGAGGTCATCTATGACTTCGAGTGCGGCTATGCCCCAGAGGGGTGGGATACGGCTACCAAACACCTGCTGCGCCTAGGCTTTTCCTTTGAAGAGCTGGAGGCAGCTGGCATTTCCAAGATGGGCAAGCGTGGTCCCATTGACCGCTTCCATCGTCGTTTGCTGTGGCCGATTAAGGACCTTTCCGGCAACGTCATTGGTTTTGGTGCCCGCAAGCTTTTCGACGACGACAAGCTCGGCAAGTACATGAACACCTCTGAGACCATGCTCTACCGCAAGTCCAAGGTGCTCTTTGGCCTCGATTTGGCCAAGCGCAATATTGCCGATAACCACCAAGCCGTGGTGGTAGAGGGCTACACGGATGTCATGGCCATGTATGCCGCGGGCGTCAAGACCGCAGTTGCTTCCTGTGGCACCGCCTTTGGCGGCGAGCACCTCCAAGTACTGCGCCGGCTCATGTTGGATGATTCCTACTTCAATGGCGAGCTCATCTATACCTTTGACGGCGATGAGGCGGGGCAGAAGGCCGCCATGCGCGCTTTTGATGGCGAGCAGAAATTCACCGGCCAGTCCTTTGTCTCCGTGGCGCCAGACGGCATGGACCCGTGCGATCTGCGCCTGCAGAAGGGTGATGCCGCAGTGCGCGAGCTCATCGCGGACCGCATCCCCATGTTCGAGTTCGTCATTCAATCCGTCATCGCGGAGTACCGCATCGATACCGCGGAGGGCCGCCTGCAGGCCCTGCGCCGCGCGGTCCCCGTGGTAGCGCAGATCCGCGACCAGCCCCTGCAGCGCGAGTACGCCCGCCGCCTCGCCGGTTGGGTGGGCTGGGCCAACCCAGAGGAGGTCCTCCAGCAGGTCCGCACGGAGGCGCGCAAGCCCAAGAAGGCTGAAAAACCGACCATCCGCCGCTTCGACAACGCGAAGCAGCAGCCGGCGCAGCAGGACGTGCCGATGATCCATCCGCCGAGCCCCAAGGAAACCCACCTGTGGCCACAGCGCGAGGCCCTCAAGCTGGCCTTGCAGATGCCGCAGGTGGCGGGCTCGTACTTCGATGGCATTACTGCCGACGCCTATACTAACGACGCCTACCGCCTCGTCCGCCAGGCAATTTCCACCGCCGGCGGCGCCGCCCAAGGCGCGTCCATGCCGGCCGTGGAATGGATTGCCGCCGTTGCCGGCGAGATGCAGGATCTCACCGGCCGCAATTTCGTCTCCGAGCTCGCCGTAGAAGCAATCTTGCCTACCGACGTCGGCCCCGAAAAATACGCCGACTCCGTCCTTTCCCGCCTGCAAGAAACCGTGGTGGGCGATCAGATCGCCCAGCTCAAAGCTCGCCTCGGCCGCATGCGCCCTTCCGATGATGAAGCCAGCTATAACTCGCTCTTCGCCGACCTCGTTGCCCTCGAGCAGGCCCGCCGCGAGCTCAATGACCGCGCCTTCCGCGGCACGCCTCCCCAGGCATAAAAATCTCCCCTCGACACGAACCCAAACAAGGTACGCGCCGAGGGGAGGGGAGGAGGCCTAAAGGCTAGTCTGCAATCGACCTAGTCCTCATCGGGCTCATAAATGCGGTCCGCATTATCCACCTGCGATCCGCGCAGCCGGCCCTTGCCCTTGCGCTTGGAGGAGAGATCGCGAACCTCGCGCATGCGCGGTTCTGGGTCCAGGCGATTGGCTACCGCCTTGCGTGCCGAGGTGACGGCGGACTTGGTCACGGGGGAGTTGACGGCCTTTTCGTAGGCGCCCTTGATCTGGTGGTAGCGCTTGCGGCCTGCTTTGGTGCCAAAAACGTATCCTGCTGCGGCGCCGAAGACGAATTGGATCATTGCTTAGCGTGTCCCCTTATTCCTGTGCGAGTAAAAGTTCCCCACCAGCCTACCGCGAAGCCTTGCCGCGCGCCGCCAGTCACGAGTGAGGGGTAGGGCTAGCCCCGCATTGGACTAGCGCTTTTCATGGCGCGGAATACGCGCTAGTTTAAGTGTGTGGAAAATAACAAGCGCAGGGATTCGGCGGCGGCCTCAGCAGTAGCGCTGGCCGCGCTTTTTACCGCAAGCATTTCTGCGGAATCCTCCGGCCACCAACCGGATGCCGCCGCGGCGCACCAAGGCGCCAATTGGCCTGAAGAGCGCTGAGTGGTGACCGCAAAGGTCTACCCGCCAATCCACGATTGTGCATGCGAGTTTAGCGTCGCGTTCACTTCCCCTTAACTTTAGCTAGATATTATTCGTGGGAATTTGATGCTAGCAAAAGGTTTCTACGTTGAACTATCGGAATAATCTCCGCCCCGCAGTCCGTGGGCTCGCCCTGTGCGCGGCTACTGGGCTGACTATAGCCCTCACACCGTCGGCCACAGCCCTACCCGTATCCGTGCCCCAGCTGCGCGAGCCCGTCACTCAGCACACCACCGGCGCAGCCCCAGTACAGCACCCCGGTGCCCCGGTTCCAGAGCCCTTTAGCACGGACTATATCGCGGGCTTTGAATCCGATGTTTCGTCTTATCAATTTGGCAACTACTGGCAGGTAGTCCAGCTCTTTGACCACATCAAGGCCCAGCCAGAAATCCGCCAGGAAAATATGGACAAGGCCGTAAGTATCAATAACGCCGCAGCCGGCGACCCCGCTCTGATCCGGCGCGCGCAGGCCGACGCCAAGGCCAGCTCCACCAGCGTGCTCAACGCCGTCTCTGATTCCATGGGCAAGAATCTAGGCGATGCCTTCCGCGCCGCCTTGGCCGAGCACCGCCTGCCCAAAACCGAATACCTGCTAGGCAATGGTTACGCCGCCCGCGCAGGAGGACTGGCCAGTTCCACGATGTCAGAGAAGTATTACTTCAACTATCAGCGCCCGTACCAGCGCGCGCCGCAAGCGATCAAGCGCTACGACGACGGCTCCAAAGATCTCTATCCCACCTCGCCAGCTTTCCCTTCAGGCCATACCAATCAGGCAACGTGGATTACCACCCTGATGTCCTTCATGCTGCCCGAGGTAGGCCCACAGCTCATGCTGCGCGGCGCGGAGGCCGGCAACCACCGCGTAGTCCTGGGCGTGCATTACCCGCTGGATGTCATCGGCGGGCGCATGACTGGCCAGGCCGCTGCGGCCGACCGCTTGAATGACAAGCGCATGCGCAATGCCCTGTGGCAAGCCTCGAGGGAGGTGCGCAAAGAGATCAAGTGGCGCACCGGCAAGACGGTGGAAGAATTGGTGGCCCAGGATAGGGAAGAGGGCACCGACTACCGCTCCACCCAGGATGCGGTCGCCGAATATTCGAAGTTCATGGACTATGACTTCGCCCAGCGCTACCGCACCGACGCCCCGATGGTCGTCCCACAGGCCGCCCCAGTGTTGCTAGCCGCATCTCATCCAGAGCTCAGCTGGGACCAGCGCGCCGAGGTGCTACGCCAGACCGCGCGCCCGGCCGGCAACCCGCTGGACTGGCAGGCAGAAGGTGGCTCCTGGCAGCGCCTCGACCTAGCCCGCGCCATGGCTGCCAAGGTGACCATCACCCCAGACGGCGCAGTGAGCGTCAGCGGCTAACGATTCCAACAAACTTCGCGGGGGTACAACGCTCCCGCACATGGTTCAATAAAGAAGTATCCCCATCAACCAAAAGGAAATGAGTAATGACTAAGCCCAAGGTAATGACCATCTACGGCACCCGCCCAGAGGCCATTAAAGTCGCCCCTGTGATTAAGGCGCTAGACAATGATGAGCGCTTTGACTCCATCCCGGTTTCCACCGGTCAGCACAAGGAAATGCTGGAGCAGGTCAACACCATGTTCGGTATCACTCCGAAGCACGATCTGGGCCTGATGAAGCCGGGCCAGGGCCTCAATGAGATTGTGTCCCGCGCGATTGCGGGTCTGGATTCCATCATTGAGGAAGAACAGCCGGACGTCATTATCTCTCAGGGCGATACTTCTACCGCCATGGCCGCAGCACTCGCTGGCTTCCACCGCGGCGTGAAGATTGTGCACCTAGAGGCGGGCCTGCGTACCGGCGATATCCACTCGCCGTTCCCAGAAGAGGCTAACCGTAAGCTCATCGGCCAGGTAGCCGAGCTGCACTTGGCTCCTACCGCTGGATCGATGGAAAACCTGCGCCGCGAGAACGTGCGCTCCAAGGACATTGTGGTCACCGGCAACACTGTTATCGATGCCCTATTGGAAGCAGCATCCTGGGACACCAAGTTCGAGGACCCTGCCCTGCAGGAGGCCGCAGATTCCGACAAGCGCCTCGTCGTTGTGACCACCCACCGCCGCGAAAACTTGGAAGCTATGAAGGAAATCGGCGGCGCAGTCAAGGATCTGGCTGAGGCCTACCCAGAGATTAACTTCGCTCTGCCTTTGCACCTGAATCCTAAGGTGCGCGAGGCGGTTCTCCCAGAGGTTGAGCACCTGCCGAATATCATCATTACCGATCCACTGCCGTATGACCAGTTCACCCAGCTGCAAAACCGCGCGACCATCATCCTTACCGATTCCGGCGGAGTCCAGGAAGAGGCTCCCGCTCTGGGCAAGCCGGTTCTGGTTATGCGCCAAAACACCGAGCGTCCCGAGGCCGTTGTCGCCGGCACCGTGAAGCTGGTGGGTACCAACCGTGAGCTCATCGTGGCCGAGGCTAAGCTTTTGCTTTCCGACGACGCCGCTTTCCAAGCCATGGCCAACGCCGTTAACCCCTACGGCGATGGCAAGGGCGCGCAGCGCGCCGTTGCCGCCATCGCGGAGCTGACTGGAGTAGGCGAGCGCGTAGACGACTTCCTGCCCGAGGTTGATTCCTCCAAGGCCGCCCAGAATAAGAAATAACCTGCGCATGGGGTAGATATAGCGGATATAATAGTGGTATGAAACCGCTGGATATCCGCTGTAACCACCAAGACCGCATGAAGGCTGCAGACATCCTGGGAGATGCTCTGTCGGCCGGTCAGATCGACCTCGACGAGTTTGAAAAGCGTTCGGCAGAGTGCGTGGATGCAACCACCCGCGCCGAGCTCATCGAACCCTTAGCAGACCTTGTGGAGGACCCAGAAGTCCTTCTTTTCGGGCAAGAACGCCAAATCGCAAAAGCATATTCGGGGCACCAAGAATCCAACGCGATTGCCAAAGTAGAACAGGCTATCCGGCAAGTGCAGCCCAACGTGGACGCTCCACGTTCCCTCGCGGTGGGTCTGTTCGGGGGTTCGACCGTTAGTGGTGGGGCAGTAGCACGTACTCTCACGGCCTTGGGCGTTTTCGGTGGCGTAGACGTCAACCTTGCAGGAGCGGCGCTGCGCAATCGCACCACGACCATCAATGCCGTGGGGCTTTTCGGAGGCACCGACGTCTACATTCCAGAAGGATTCCGTGTCCGCGTCGGCGGCTTCGGCCTATTTGGCGGCCACGAGCTCAAGGTTGAGCACGGCGCCATCCATCCGAATGACCTTCCGGTAGACGCTCCCGAGATTATCGTGAATTGTTTCAGCCTATTCGGTGGAGTGGATGTGCATGTGGGGCGCCGCTATGGTGCGTAGAAAGACGATTTTGACGACACTCTTGTCGCTCTTTTAGAGCGATTTAGGGCCGCATACTACGGATAGATTGCGGGTCTATTCCTCGTTAGCTGTAGAAATCCGATTGTCAACAGTGAATTACCCGGTGAAGTGTTGAATGGCATGGGTGCATCAGCAAAGTAGCTGAGACCAGTGCAAGTGTGATGATTCACTCTCAACGGAGGGATAGATTTCTGGACATTCATTCGGTGGAATCAAAACTAGGTGGACGATGGACTAATCATCTTAAACTTCCAAGTGACTGTGTAGGTGTATCTCTAGTAGGGGTTAAGGGTCAAAAAGTGTGTCCGGAATCGCGGATTTTCACGGATTGACCTGTAGGTTTCCGGAAAGTATATGCTCCGGAAGCATATATCTAGCCCCCGACGGGAAATCCTCGGTGTGG
>NZ_JAKRNA010000040.1:0-9949 GCF_022347435.1 Corynebacterium sp. ACRPE
CACACCGAGGATTTCCCGTCGGGGGCTAGATATATGCTTCCGGAGCATATACTTTCCGGAAACCTACAGGTCAATCCGTGAAAATCCGCGATTCCGGACACACTTTTTGACCCTTAACCCTGCTAGAGAGTGGGGCTCTCACACCACGCTAATAAGGACTACATCCTTACTGGTCTTCCATGACATCGTGGCGAATGATGGTCTGGTCGCGGCCGGGGCCTACGCCGATATAGGAGATACGACAGCCAGACAGCTCTTCCAGGCGCAGGACGTAGTCTTGTGCCTTCTGCGGTAGCTCCTCAAAGGTGGAGCATTCGGTAATGTCCTCGTCCCAGGCGGGCATGGTCTCAAAGATGGGCTCGGCGTGGTGGAACTCGGACTGGGTAAGCGGCAGCTCGTCGTAGCGCTTGCCGTCGACGTCATAAGCCACGCAGATAGGAATCTCACCGATGCCGGTAAGAACGTCCAGCTTGGTCAGGAAGTAATCGGTAAAGCCGTTAACGCGGGTGGCATAGCGCGCGACAACGGAGTCATACCAACCACAACGGCGCTTGCGGCCGGTGTTCACACCAATCTCGCCGCCGGTGGTCTGCAGGTACTCGCCCCACTTATCAAAAAGCTCAGTCGGGAACGGGCCAGCACCCACGCGGGTGGTGTAAGCCTTGATAATGCCCAGCGAGGTCTTGATGCGCGTTGGACCAATGCCGGAGCCCACGGAAGCACCACCGGCGGTCGGGTTAGACGAGGTCACGAACGGGTAGGTGCCGTGGTCCACGTCGAGCATGGTGGCTTGGCCACCCTCCATGAGCACGTGCTTGCCAGCTTCGAGGGCCTGGTTGAGCTCCAGCTCGGCGTCGATAACCATCGGGCGCAGGCGATCGCGGTAGCTCAGGAAGTACTCCACAATCTGGTCCGCCTCGATGGCCTTGCGGTTGTACATCTTCACCAGCATCTGGTTCTTGATATCCAGCGCGGATTCTACCTTCTGGCGCAGGATGGACTCATCAAAGATGTCCTGCACGCGGATGCCAATGCGGGCGACCTTATCGGCGTAGGTCGGGCCAATGCCGCGGCCGGTGGTGCCGATAGCGCGCTTGCCCAGGAAGCGCTCCTGCACGCGGTCCAGGGTCTGGTGGTACGGCGCCACCAGGTGCGCGTTGGCGGAAATCTTCAGGCGCGAGGCGTTCGCGCCGCGGGCCTCAAGGCCATCAATCTCATCAAAGAGCGCCTCAAGGTTGATCACCACGCCATTGCCCAGCACCGGGGTGGCGTTCTCGGACAAAATGCCGGCTGGCAGGAGCTTCAGCTCGTATTTTTCGCCGCCTACCACGACGGTATGGCCGGCGTTATTACCGCCGTTCGGCTTGACCACGTAGTCAACCTTGCCGCCGAGGATGTCGGTCGCTTTGCCCTTGCCTTCGTCGCCCCACTGGGCGCCGACAATGACGATCGCTGCCATTGTTTAGTCACTTCCTCATTATTGAAGCCAAAATACTCTCCAACTTTACACTTTCCCGGCGCAAAAAGCCCGCGTAGCATTGACCGCATGCGTTTTTTGTTCCTCCGCTGCGGCGCCCCGGGCGTGGCCATGCCTGCCGACGCCCACGATCTCTCCCCCATCCCTACCCGCAAAGAGCTCGCGCTTATCGACGCCTTCCTCAACCCCCTCCTCCCCACAGACCCCACTCCCTCGCTCGATGACATCGCCGCGCAACCCGATGTCCGCCACCTCGGCGCCCCCGAACCTGCCCCACAGGCCCCGCACTTAGCTGAGCCCGCCCGCATCGTCGTCGTCGGCTCCGACGCCGCCCTCTCGGCCGTGCTCACCCGCCTCATGCGCTCCGACCGCCTCTGGGCCGAGGTCGCCTTCATCCCCGTCTCCTCAGCCGCAGCCTCCACCCCCTCAACCACCGCGCCGGCCGCCTCCACTCCGTCCACCCCGTCCGCGGCCGCCCAGAACTGGGGGATTCCCACCTCCCCGGCCGAGGCCCTCGACTTCGCCCGCACGGCCCCGGTCCGCCCTGCGCCGCTTATCCGCAACGATTCCGGCCTCGCCGTCGCCGGCTCCGCCACCATCTCCGACGCCTCCAATGGCTCTTTCACCGGCGAAGTCATCATCGACGACCACACCCTAGCCGCCACTTCCCCCAAAACCTTCGGCGCGCGCCTCGTCCCGATGACCGA
The DNA here is from genome assembly GCF_022347435.1 of Corynebacterium sp. ACRPE. NCBI lineage: Bacteria > Bacillati > Actinomycetota > Actinomycetes > Mycobacteriales > Corynebacteriaceae > Corynebacterium > Corynebacterium sp. ACRPE. The sequence continues at coordinate 2,185 of NZ_JAKRNA010000040.1, forward strand.
CGCCCCCGGCATCCTCGCCGCCCGCGCCACCTCCCCCGTCGAGTCGCAGGGCCGCCTGCGCTCGCTGCTGCGCAAGCCCGGCCAGCTCGACCCCGAATCCGTCAGCACCGGCCGCGCCGTCCAGGCCGGCGGCCCACAGCTGCGCGTCATCGTCGATTCCGTCCCCCACAAGCGCCCGGTGACCCGCGTGACGTTCTACCGCCACCTGCGCGACCTCCAGATCGTCCGCCCTTAGTCCTCGCGCCCCCACACCTCCGGCGGGTAGGCCGGGTGCTGCGAGGTCGGCACGAGGTGCGCCACGGCCGACTCGCGCGAGAGCCCGCACACCATCAGCATGTCCACCACGATCGAGCGCGTCTGGCCCAGAATCATATAGGCCGACAGCGTGCCTTCCCTATCAATGATGTCCAGCCCGGCGCGCCCGCCCACGATGCGCAGACGCTGCACAAGGTCCGGAATTTCAATCGCCTCATCGTGCCCATGCTTCTTGCCCTGGCCGTAGAGCTCACTAATCGCGAGCATGATTTCAGAAAGCTCATCGAGCAACTCCACCTGCTTGTCCGAAACCTTGTCGCGGTCCTCCGTCAGGCCCAGCGCCTGGCGGGAGAGCACGCGCACGCCGCGGACCGCGTTATCCACCGGCAACAGGATGCGCTCCAGCGAGCGAATGCTGCGCCGCGAGGCCCACAACAGCGGCGAAACCTCCGAGGCCTCCCTGCCCGATTGCGCCGCGCTTAGCAGGGTATTGACGCTATTTTGGGTACCGCGCACCGCCTCGCGCGCGTCGCGGATGACGCCGGGGTCTTGGTGGCGGATGCCATAAGTGACGTCGGCAAGAATGCTCGAGGCAACCTTAAGCACCTTCGACACCTCGCGCCGCGCTTCCACCAACGGGGAATTGGGAATCAACGCAATGGTTATCAGGCCAATGCCCGAGCCAATCATCGCGTCAATCGCGCGGTGCAGGCCGCCCGGGCCCTCCGTGGGTGGGAAAATCGTGGCGATCAAAATCGCGCCAAAGACAATCTGGTTGGTCACCAGCGGCGACTTGGTCAAAAACGAGCCCACCACCAGGCCCGCGCCCACAATGAAGAAAATCTGGAACGGCCCCTGCCCCACTATCTGGAAGAGCAGGTCGCCCACGGCCACGCCAATGATGCCGCCAATCGACATCTCCAGCGCCTTTTTCATCCTGTCCCCACCGGACATCCCCAGAATGATGACCGCAGAAATCGGCGCAAAGAACGGCTGCGGGTGCCCCACCACATCGCCGGCCACCCAGTACGCGAGCGCCGCGCCAATGGTCGCCTGGATGATGTAGACAAACCGCGAGCGGATGCGGTTGACCCGCGAGAGCACCGAGCGGTCAATCACCCGCAGCTTTTGCCGCGTTGAGACTCTTTCCTTCGCTTCCGACATGACCTCCAGCATAGAAGACCGCCCTTACCATCGCCGCCGTCCCCGCGCATCTCGGCCGTCGGCTGGCTTGTGGATAGCTCTTGCCGACGCCCCCTTTTCCCCCGCCTATCCACAATTTCCCCCTCCCCGGCCGCGCACCGCTTGTTCGGCCCTCGCGCGCCTTTTAGCTTCGGCCGTGTGAACACCGAATTTCTCTTGCTATGCCGCCGCGGCGTCGATCTCGTCGCCGAATTTCAGGGCTGCTCCGAAGACTCGCTCCTCGAGGCCGGAGCCAGCCCCCTTCTGGCTGCCCAGCTCGCCCGCCTGCAACATGTCTACTTCGGCCGCACGTCCAATACCCGCAAGCAGCGCCTCGCTCGCGACGCCGCCCGCACCCGCGCTCACGACCTCGCCACACTCGATAGCATCGAGTCCTATACCCGCCGCGTGCGCGATACCAACCGCGCCTGGGACCTGCGCTTAGAGCTCTGCCGCACCGAGGCCCGCCTCATCCCTTCTGTAGCCAAGAAGCTCCTCAAGCAGCTCAATCCGCCCCGTCGCCCCGAGCCCGGCGTGCGCTATACCCGCCGCCCCGACGGACCCCACACCATCTCCATTACCGCCGATCCCACCGATATCGCCGATATCAAGGGCGTGCTCTCCTCGGTCAACAAGGACGATCCCCTCGCCGCCGCCAAGAAGGTCCTCCTCGAGGGCAACCCCGGCGCGCTGCCGGCCGTGCACACCAATGTCATCCTCACCTTGGACCAGCTCGACCGCATCGTCGCCGCGCCTGCCGACGCCGCCGATATCACCCTCCAGCTCACCAACGGCGCCCGCATGACCGGCGCGCAGCTCGTCGCCCGCGCTTTAGCCCAGCGCGGCTACGTCAGCCTGGTCCACCCGGAGCACGGCCCGGTGAACCTGTACCGCACCGAGCGCATGGCCACGTGGAAACAGCGCATGCTCGCCGCGGCCGAGCACCCCGTGTGCGCCTGGCCGGGCTGCAATACGCCTGCCGACGACGCCCAAGTCCACCACCTCACCGCCTGGTCCGCCGGCGGGCCCACCAACCAAGAAAATCTGGTCACCTTGTGCGCGCACCACAACGCCGTCAACCAAGACGACCCCTCCCGCCCCACCGAGCGCGGCCGCATGGTGCGCATCGATGGCCGCGTCGCCTGGGTACCGCCGTGGAGCAACACCCCACGCTTCGTCCCCAGCCCCACACAAAACCCCTAACTGCACCGGCCGATCATCGATCCCTCGCCCGGAACCACCCCGGCCGAAAGTACGAAAAGCCGCCTCCCACGCGGGGGAAGCGGCTCATTCGGCATGCCTATATACGAGGCTGCCTCAACTCAAAGCAGTGTGGAGCAGCTAAGGGCAATTACTTGGAGATGGACTTGCCCACGGAGTACAGGTCCTGGCAGGACTCGATGACGCGCTCGGACATGCCCTGCTCTGCCTTCTTCAGGTAGGAGCGAGGATCGTAGGCCTTCTTGTTGCCAACCTCGCCGTCGATCTTGAAGACGCCGTCGTAGTTCTCCATCATGTGGCGAGCAACCGGGTTGGTGAAGGCGTACTGGGTATCGGTATCCACGTTCATCTTGATGACACCGTAGCGAAGTGCCTCTTCAATTTTTTCCTTCTCGGAGCCGGAGCCACCGTGGAAGACGAAGTCGAAAGCGTACTCGTCCTCGCCCAGGCCGAGCTTCTTCTGCGCCACCTTCTGGCCCTCGAGCAGGACCTCTGGGCGCAGCTTCACGTTGCCTGGCTTGTAGACGCCGTGAACGTTGCCGAAAGTAGCGGCAAGCATGTAGCGGCCCTTCTCGCCGGTACCCAGGGCATCGATGGTCTTTTCAAAGTCCTCTGGGGAGGTGTAGAGGTTAGCGCCTGCCTTGGCCTGGACGCCGTCCTCTTCGCCGCCGACGACGCCGATCTCGGCCTCTAGAATGACGTGCGCGTTCTTAGCCTTCTCCAGCAACTCCTGGGCGATGACCAGATTCTCGTCGATGGGGATAGCGGAGCCGTCCCACATGTGGGACTGGAACAGTGGGTTCTCGCCGCGGTCGACGCGCTCCTGGGAGATGGCCAGCAGCGGGCGGACGTACTCATCGAGTACCTCCTTCTGGCAGTGGTCGGTGTGCAGCGCGATATTCACGCCGTAGTGCTTGGCGGCCTCATGAGCGAATGCGGCCAGTGCCTGAGCACCCTTGACCTTGTCCTTCAGTGCCAGGCCAGAGCCGAAGGCGGCACCGCCGGTGGAGAACTGGATGATGCCGTCGGACTCGGCCTCAGCAAAGCCCTTCAGAGCTGCGTTAATGGTCTCAGATGAGGTGCAGTTGATTGCTGGGAACGCGAAGCCGTTCTTCTTCGCGGTATCCAGCATCTCGTTATAGACCTCAGGGGTTGCAATTGGCATGAGTTTCCATCCTTAAAAAGTGGGTTTGTGGTCAAACACGTTCCAACAGCCAAGTATGCCCGTTTCACGGAAATTCTGCCGCAAAAACCGTGTGACATTTTCAACCCAGTCATTTCCGGGACCAATCTACTCCGACAAGCGAGGGCTATTTCGCCATATTTCGCACCACGCGGGCGCAGGCCTCCATCAGCATCCAGCCGGAAAGCTGCACGGATAAATCGCGCTCATCTACGCGAATGATGCCGACCTTCTCACTCATGGTGCGCCGGCCGAAGCCGTAGTTATGCGGCAGGCGCGCATCGGACAACCAGTCGGATCCGAAAATCGGCAGGCCGTCGACTTCGAGGCGGTGCTCCCACACCGACTCGGCCGAGGCCACCACCATGCGCGCGGCCAGCTTCTTCGTCGCACGGTTGGCGGGGGAATCGCCGGGCAGGCGCACGGCGACGTCGGCAAGATAGCGCATCAAAATGCCTTTAAACAGGCCACCGTCACCATCGCCGGTCTCCCAGTCCACCACGCCCGAAGGCGTAGCCATGCCCGAAGCCACGGTTTGCACCAAGCCCCGGATGCGGATGATGTAATCCATCATCTCGGAAGCCATCTCAGCCTCGTACACGCTGTCGATCTGTTCCAAATCGCCCACGCCAGCCTTTTCCCGCAGCGCCAGCACGATTTCCAGGCACGCGCCGAGCACTACGCCCTGGCAGTAGGGGTGAATGTTTTTTACCACCTCAGGGCCGTCCATGCGCATGCGGACGCCGTCCATAATGTAGCCGTCGTCGTCAAGCAGGTGGTCATAGATCCAGTCAACGATGCGGCGCGCTTCCTCAATGCGCCCCATCCGCGCGAGCATGATGGCGCCCGGGCCGTTGGAGGGCACGTTCATGAAGTTCTCGCCCAGGCGCCACGGCAGCACGCCAAGCGTTTCATCGAGGCCTTCGTGGATATTGCGCTGCAGGGCCGCGAGACGCTTGGGCGTCTTTGCCTTCTTCAGGCCCTCCACGCGGCCGAAAGCCAGCGCGAGCCAGGCCTTGTCGTCGTAGTACTTATTCTTGGTCAGCTGCGCGAGGTTGCGGATGCGAATGCCGCGCAAGGTGTCATAGATGCGGTGGCGGCGCACCTTGGTGTTATTGCGCAGCGCCGCATCAACGAGGCAGTCCAGGTAGTGGGCCTGCCACCAGTAGTGCCAGTGGACAAAGAGCTTTTCCTTCGTCGTGGGCGGCCAGCTAACCACGGCAAGATTGGTGCGCGGCAGGCCCCATACGGAGTGCGCGTGGCGCTCGTTGATGGCGGCCTCTGCGAGTTCGGCGCGGTGGGCCCACTTTTCTTCCACGGTTCCTCAATCACTTCAGTCGCACGGGTAGATATAGCTAGTGTAACGATCTTCCTACCAGGAATTTGCCAGATCGGCGTGCTGGCGGATCCAGGCGTGCATGGCAATGCCGGCCGCAACGCCCGCGTTAATGGAGCGGGTGGAGCCAAATTGGGCGATGGAGCAGGTCATCACCGCAGCATCCTGGGCCGCTTGCGTCACGCCGGGGCCTTCCTGGCCGAAGAGCAGCAGGCTGCGCTCCGGTAGCTCGGCCGTTTCCAGGGGCACGCAACCGGGGGTGTTGTCGATGGCAACGACGGTAAGGCCCTCCTCGGCTGCCCACGCAATAAGCTTCTCGACGCTCTCGTGGTGCATCAAGTGCTGGTACCTATCCGTGACCATTGCCCCGCGGCGATTCCACCTGCGGCGGCCGACGATGTGCACGGTATCGACGGCGAAGGCGTTGGCGGTGCGCACGACGGTGCCGATATTGGCGTCGTTTTCGAAGTTCTCGATGGCGATGTGCAGGCTATGCCGGCGCTTATCGATGTCCTCTTTGATCGCTTCCCTACTCCAGTAGCGGTAGGCGTCGACGACGTTGCGACGGTCGCCTTCGGCGAGCAGCTCTGGGTCGTATTTCGCGGCCTCCGGCCCTTGCGGCAGCGGACCTTCCCAGGGGCCTACGCCATGGCGACCCTCGTTCCACTCGGTCGGCCCCTTGGCCTCGTCCGGCTTAGCCTGGCCGGCCGCGCTATCTGCGTTAGGCGAGGTCAAGGTCGCCCAGGCCCAGCAGGGAGCGGTACTCGAGGCCTTCTGCGGCGATGACGTCGCCGGCACCGGTCTCGCGGTCCACGACGGTCGCCACGCCCACGACCTCGGCGCCGGCCTCGCGCAGCGCGGCCACGGCGGTCAGCGGGGAGTTGCCGGTGGTCGTGGTGTCCTCTACGACGAGGACCTTCTTGCCTTCTACGTCGGCGCCCTCGATGCGGCGCTGCATGCCGTGCTTCTTGGCTTCCTTGCGCACGACGAAGGCGTCGATATCGCGGCCGTCGGCATGCATGATGGAGGTAGCAACCGGGTCGGCGCCGAGGGTCAGGCCACCGACGGCCGCGAAATCCCAATCCGCGGTCAGCTCGCGCAGCAGGGCACCGATAAGGCGGGAGGCTTCGTGATGCAAGGTAGCGCGGCGGAGATCCACGTAGTAGTCAGCTTCCTTGCCCGAGGACAGGGTCACCTTGCCGTGGACGACGGCCAGTTCCTTGACCAGTTCAGCGAGGCGGGCCTTCTTCTCGGCGTCCAGGTTCTGGGCGTGCGCATTCTGGGCGTTGGTGGTGTGAGAATCCACAGTCATCTGCTCCTTGTCGTGGTTCGTAGGCGGCGGCCGGCCGCCGGTATCGAACTCTAGGCTACTCTCCCCGGCGCGGGTCCGATTCCTCGGCCGCGGACTCGCTCGCCGGGCTGGGGTCGACTGGGTTGGGGTCGGCCGCGCGGGGGCCGTCGGAGGTGGAGTCGGCGGAGGGGCTGTCGAATATGGAGGCGGCGCGGAACTGCTGGCGCGGCAGGCGGGCGGTGTGGGAATCGGGGGTGGGGCGCTCGCGGCCGTCGGCAATGGCGTCTACTTCGTCGCCGCCGAGAGCACTGTGCTCGACTGGGCCGCGGGTTTCAGAGTAGGCCCGAGACGGCATCTGCAACGGCTCTTCCGGCCGTTGGATGACGGGTCGCTCGAATTCGGGTGCGCCTGCGGCCGGCGCGCCGCCGACGACCTCGACGATGGGCTGGGCGGGAATCTCGCGGGCTGGATCCAATTCCTCGAGACGCACCACGTGGGTGGCCGAGGAACGCGGGGGGAGGACTCGGGCGGCGTCGGCAAGCAGGGCGAGAGGCGGCAGCATCGCGTCCCATTCCGCGGAGCGCGCCTGCTTCGTGGTCTGCGCCAGGACCCACTCCGTTTCCATCCACAGTGCGGTAACGGCCTCGGGCATTTGTTGCAGGGCGACGTGGACGCGTTCATCCACCATGCGCTCGGTCACGGCGCTATCCGAGGAATACACATCGAAACCCTCGATGGTCATGGCCAACAGCAGATCCTCGGACGCCTTCACGTCGTCGCGGTCGAAGCGGCGGAAGTCCACCACCATGTCGGAGGCCGCTCCGGTGCGCATGGCCATGACATTGACGCCATCGATATCCATCAACAGCATCTCGTGGCCGTACACGTTGCCAGCGACAATGTCTTTAGGTGCCGCGCCGGTGGAGGCCACTCCCCTGGTCCATTCGTCTACGAGGTAAGGGTCGGCCTTCATGAATTCAAATCCCTTGGCTTCCGCCCAATTGCGGCGCTCGCGGCGCATGGTTCCTGGCAGGACCGGCCGGTGGCGTGCGTGTGGCTTGGAAGGCGCGGGGTGCTCGCTCGCGGTCTCGGGGGCCGGCTCGGGTTCGTCGGTTGGCTCAGGTTCTTGCTGGGGCGGGGTCTCGGGCGCGGGTTCGGGTGTGGGTTCCGGCGCGGGAGCTGGCGCAGCTGCTTCGGTGGCTGGGGTGGCCGGGGCAGCGTTTTCGGGCGCGGCGTCGGAGGATGCAGAGTCCGTCGGAGTGGAGTCCGTTGGAGTGGGGTCTGCGGGGGTGGGATC